>CAYMBR010000001.1:0-101355 GCA_964388725.1 uncultured Sangeribacter sp.
AGAAGATTGCCTATGGCATATATGGGTATGATGTCGATTTCTCTTGAAGAGCCATTGTCATCATAGGTGAGGATATTAAAATTCTCCAGGGATGTCCTTATTGCTTTTGAAATGTCTTTTTTCTTCATAAATAGCCTCAAACTCTTCATCTTACCACTCGTGCCGGATTTAACCTCAATTGGCAAGACTTTCATATCGTATGGTATCACATAGTCAACTTCAGAAGAGGTGCCATTTGAAAGGTTCTCCCAATAGTGAAGCTCATACTTATGTCGCACGTTGGATGCTTTCAAAAGTTCAAGCCCTACAGACAACTCTGCGAGACTACCCTTGTTGACCAGATCAGCTTCGCTTCCCGCTACAATCATGTCTGTCAACGGTTTTGCACTTCCAAAATCAAGTTCGAGGATTCGGAGTAGAAGACCAGTGTCAAGATAATTGTATTTGGCAAATTTTTCATTGACTTCCGCTCCGAGAGGAAGTCCATTGGCAGCTGTATGACTTACTTTCTTGATGATACCGGCATCAGACAACATGGACAAGGCTTTCTTGACATCTTCAGAACTGAAGCCTCCTGGAACTCTGCTGAAAACGAATTTTTTGCCGGTTTGGACTATTACGCTATGCAAAGTGTTCCTAAGCAATTCTGTATTTATCTTATCCTTATACTTGGGAAAATCATCATAGTAAGACTGTTGGATATCAGACAATTCAATCAAACATTCATTGTAGTCGCCAGTTTCCACCCAAGCCTTTACACTTGCAGGCATACCTCCAACAAGCAGGAATGTGCGATATGTGCTCACCAATTCTTTATGCAATGCTTCGAAAATTGGAGCCTCTGGAGTTGCTTTCTTTAAAGTATCTGCCCACATCCCTTTACCAACAGCATCGAGAAATTCATAGAACGACATGGGATACATAAACATAGAACTGATGCGACCCACTCCATAGGATGAAATATCTTTGAGGGCAAATTCCAACAAGGAGCCAGCCGCAACTATGTGGATTTGCGGAAGATTTTCCTTAAAGAACCACAAAGATTTAATGGCTGCTTGACTTGCCTGAATTTCGTCAAGAAAAATTAATGTATCTCCAGGAATGACTGGAGTGGCATAGAGTACACCCAGGCGTTCGCAGATTACCTTCACATCATATTCGGTTTCAAAGATGGCTGATGCCATCTTGTTTGATTCCAGATTAACTTCTATGAAATATTTGAAATGCTTTGCAAGATTACGAATGGAACTTGATTTTCCTATCTGACGGGCACCTCTGACCAACAGCGGTTTTCTGTTTCTGCTGTCTTTCCATGCGAGTAATTGCGAATCTATGTTACGTTTAAAATATGTCATTTATTTATATTTTTACACCAATATTGCAAAATTAATGATAATTTGCAAGACTACAAAATTTTAAGACATATTTCTAAAAAAATAAAGAGGAATAACGGATGGTTTTTCTATAAAATAAAGATGAATAACGGATGGTTTTTCCATAAAATAAAGAGGAATAATCGGTAGTTTTTCCATAAAATAAAGAGGAATCGAGGAATCGGTTAGCGGATGGAGTCGAGAAGAGCAGGGGAGGGGTTGGTGTAGTTGTCGATGCCGAGGTCCACTTTCTTCATGAGGTGAAGTGGGTGCATTGTATTGTTGATGGGTTTCAGATTTGCCATCTCGCCGAAGTATTCGAGGCAGGCATCCCTCCACCATATTGCATCCTTATGCTGAGTCAGAAGTCGGCAATTGACATCGGCATATACATCTTTGTCGATTACCTCTGAAAGGCCTCTCCATTGATGGCGCATCTTATCGACACCTGCCACACCATGGTCGTAGTGCCGATTGAGTGCCTCCCATATAGTCTCGCCGGAATTGATTTTGTGGTTCCAATCAAGATGATGAAACCAAAGGAGATATTTTTCAGGGCATGTAGCAGGGTCTTCCAAAATAGACATCAACGAATCAGGGTATTGGGCAGTTGCACCGCTGCCGGTTGCGACTGTGCGGTCAAAGCCTATGCCATTGGCATCAGCCTTGTGGTAGTATTTAGGCAACCAATCGGGACGCGCACCGGGAATTTCGCACCATGGCTGGGGGCCATAATGATGTCCCCATGCAAAAATATGGTGCAGACCCATCGGCATCATGTAATCTACCACATATTCCCGACTTGACTCCATCATGTCTTTAAACGTTTCCATGTCATTGCCGACAGGGTTTATCCATGGCGTCATGCCAACCCATTCTTCAACTATATCGGAAGATTTCAGATTC
This sequence comes from uncultured Sangeribacter sp., assembly GCA_964388725.1. Classification (GTDB taxonomy): domain Bacteria; phylum Bacteroidota; class Bacteroidia; order Bacteroidales; family Muribaculaceae; genus Lepagella. The sequence continues at coordinate 2,280 of CAYMBR010000001.1, forward strand.
GGATTCCAGGCAAGGCGGCCGAAGGCATACCAATTGGCCTGGGCGAGTGGGTGACCTGTGAAATTCTCATTGTCTCCAATATTTGCCACTCCGGCAACACCCTTAATGTTTTCACACGGAGCCTCATCAAAAAACTCTTTCCACATAGGGGCGAGATATGCCAGATGATTTGCATGGCCGAGATATTCCTGGGTTATCTGCAATTCCGCCATCAATGGGGTTTTCTGCATTCCGGCAAAGAGTGCGCTATAAGGTTCACGCGGTTGGAAATCAACCGGTCCATTCTTGACCTGCACCAATACGTTGTCGGCAAACTGACCGTCGAGAGGCATAAACTCGTTATATGCCTGTTTTGCGCGGTCAGGGTCAGTGGCATTGTACACGAAGGCACGCCACATCACAATACCGCCGAAAGGCTTCAAAGCCTTTGCCAACATATTGGCACCATCGGCATGGGAACGACCGAAATCACCGGGTCCCGGTTGTCCCTCACTATTTGCTTTCACAAGAAAACCGCCGAAATCGGGTATTCGAGAGTAAATCTTTTTAACCTTATCCATCCACCATTGCTGCACATCCTTGTCGAGAGGGTCAGCAGTTGCTAAACCGCCCAAAACCGAAGGGGAGGCAAAATTGACAGAAAGATACACCTTGATTCCATAGGGACGCAACAGGTCAGCAACCTCCGAGACTCTTTCAATGATGTCGTCGCGAAGCATATCGGTAGAGGCATTGACATTATTCAGCACAGAGCCGTTGATTCCAGCCATTGCATTTGCCAATGCGTATTTTTCATAGAGAGACTTCCTTTCGGGGGTCAAAGGTTCATACCAATTCCAGATGCTTCTGCCGGCATATCCACGTTCGACTGTGCCATCAAGGTTATCCCAATGGTTTAAAACTCTGATTGAATGAACGGGAGAGTCGCTGCGGTCATAGCCCGATTCGGGGCGATAGAGCGACAACGCTCCATATAGCAATCCGCGACCGGATGGCGAGGCTATGGTTACAGTCTTTTTCAAACTATCCACGCAAATCTTGAATGACTCATCTGAGTCATCATCATGTTTTTTGGACACAAGGACATAATTTCTGAAATACCCGTCGGGATTGCTCTTCGAGAGGATTTCGGCAGCCTTCTTTGCCATGGCATCATTGCCCTTATACTTCACATTACAAGGAGAGTCGGAAACGGGGGTCCATAGGGAAGCATCCGGACGGGATGCGAAAGAATAGAAAGATGCAAGGATGAGGGATAGGAGGATAGTCTTTTTCATTACAATCGGTGGGGGTTAAAAAGGGCAGCCCCTCCGGGGCTGCTGTGATATTTTAGTAACCGGGGGTTGTTCAACCCCCGGTTAACAAAAGGTAAGACCTCCGGTCTTAATTAAGCGTACATATTGATGATGGCCTCGTAGAGTTCCTGCTTGCCGCTGGTCTGGGCCGGTTCGTTGACCTTGCGGCCGATTTCTGCGAGTTGTTCGAGAGAAAGTTTGCCTTCCTCGAATTCCTTACCCTGACCTTTGTCGAATGAAGCATAGCGATCGGCAAGCATCTTCTTGTAAGGAGATTTTTCGAGAACGTCGGCTGCGCTGAGAAGAGCGCGTGCCATAGCGTCCATGCCGGCGATGTGGGCGATGAAGATATCCTCGAGGTCGGTGGAGTTGCGGCGTGTCTTGGCATCGAAGTTGGTACCGCCATTGCCAAGGCCACCGTTGCGGATGATCTGCATCATGGCTTGGGTGAGTTCATAGTTGTCGATGGGGAACTGGTCGGTATCCCAGCCATTCTGGTAGTCACCACGGTTTGCGTCGATAGAGCCAAGCATACCATTGTCAACAGCCACGCAGAGTTCATGTTCGAATGTGTGACCTGCGAGAGTAGCGTGGTTAACCTCGATATTTACCTTGAAGTCTTTGTCGAGACCATGAGCCTTGAGGAAACCAACTACGGTTTCAGTGTCCACGTCATACTGATGTTTTGAGGGTTCCATGGGCTTCGGCTCGATGAGGAATGTTCCGGTGAAGCCTTTGCTGCGCGCATAGTCGCGGGCCTTTGTCAGCATCATGGCAAGGTGTTCCTTCTCGCGCTTCTGGTCAGTATTGAGAAGGCTCATGTAACCTTCGCGGCCACCCCAGAATACATAGTTGCTGCCACCGAGTTCGATGGTTGCATCGATAGCGTTCTTGATCTGAACTGCAGCGCGGGCCACAACGTCGAAGTCGGGATTCGTAGCTGCGCCATTCATATAGCGGGCATTGCCGAATACGTTGGCAGTGCCCCATAGGTTCTTGATGTTAGTGCCCTGCATCTTCTGCTTGACGTAAGCGACAACCTCCTTGATGTTTGCCTCATATTCTTCTACGGAGTTACCCTCGTCTACGAGGTCAACATCATGGAAGCAGAAATACTCGATGCCGAGTTTTTGCATGATCTCGAAGCCAGCGTCTGCTTTATTCTTGGCGCGTTCAACAGCAGTTTCGCCTACGTTCCAGGGGAATTTCTTTGTTCCGCCGCCGAACTGGTCGCCGCCTTCAGCGCAAAGGGTGTGCCACCAGGCCATGGCGAATTTCAGCCATTCCTTCATGGGTTTGCCGAGAACCACTTTCTCAGCGTCGTAATAACGGTAGGCGAGGGGGTTATAGCTTGAAGTACCCTCGAATTTGATTTTCCCAATATTAGGGAAGTACTCTTTCTGTGCCATTTTTCAGTTATTTATATATTTGGTTGTTTTTGAATTCTTTGAGATTAGCGGGATTCTCGGTCAAGGATTGACTTCCAGCGGGCGTAAGCCTCAAGATATGGGGTGCGGTTGGCCGGAGGAGTGATTTCCTTGATTTTGCGAAGAGTGGAGAAAGCATCATCATGATCCTTGTAGATTCCGGCACCAATACCGGCTCCCTTAGCAGCCCCGACGCTACCATCGGTCTCATAGAGCTTGATGGTGGCCCCGCTCACAGCAGCGAGAGTGTCGCGGAAGAGAGGGCTGAGGAACATATTGGCATTTCCTGCATGGATTGTATCGACTTTCAGACCCATTGCTTCGGTAATCTCGATGCCGTACATGAATGAGAAAACGATACCTTCCTGTGCAGCTCTCAATAGATGAGCCTTGTTGTGGATATTGAAATTAATGCCATGGATAGAGCATCCGGTTTCTTTGTTTTGGAGGATGCGTTCGGCACCGTTGCCAAAAGGAATGATGCTGACACCATCAGCACCTACGGGTACTGACTCGGCAAGACGATTCATATCGTCATAGGTCATACCTTCCGGGGCGATGTTTCGTTTCATCCAGCTATTGAGAATACCTGTTCCGTTGATGCAAGTCAGTACTCCGATTCTTGGAGCATCAGCAGTGTGATTGACATGCGCAAAACAGTTGACGCGGGATTTTGGATCGCAATCCACCTTGCCATTCACTGCGTAAACGACACCGGAAGTTCCGGCAGTGGCAGCAATCTCACCGGGATTGAATACGTTAAGGCTAAGGGCATTGTTGGGCTGGTCACCGGCGCGATATGTAATGGGTGTGCCGGGAGCAAGACCAAGTTCCTTGGCAGCCTCATTGGTGAGTGCGCCCTGGGAACTGAATGTGGGACGAACTTCGGGAAGAATTGACATGTCGAAGCCGAAATAGTCCATAAGGAATTTGGCGGGAGCATTTTCCTTGAAATCCCACACCACATAGTTGGAAAGACCTTCGGGGGTGGTGCATATCTCGCCGGTCATCTTCATGGCAATATAGTCGGCCGGAAGCATCACCTTATATATTTTCTCAAAAATCTCAGGTTCGTTGTCCTTAACCCATGCGAGTTTTGAGATAGTGAAGTTGCCGGGGGAATTCAGAAGATGCGAGAGGCAAAGGTTGGCGCCAAGGTCGTTGAAAGCCTTTTCGCCGTAAGGAACAGCACGGGAATCGCACCAGATGATTGCGTCGCGGAGAAGTTTCCTGTCGCCATCCACGCATACCAATCCATGCATCTGGAATGAAAAACCGATGGCTTTTATGTCGCAGGGATTGACTTTCGAGATATTGAGAACGCTTGCAGTGGCCTCTTTCAGGTATTGCCACCAGCTTTCGGGGTTCTGCTCGGCCCAACCCTGATGGAGGGCCTTGATAGGGGCCTCGACCTTAGGGAAGAAATCGGAGGCAACGCATTTGCCACTTTCGGCTTCGACGATACTTGCCTTGACCGACGAAGTACCTATATCGTATCCTAATAAATACATTTCAATTGTGTTTATGGTATAACTTACAGTTTGGTTAGTAAAGATGGTAAGGAGAAATTCCACCTTCAACATACAAAATTAATAAAATAATCGGAGATGCAAAAATAAAAGCGATAAAATTAATTAATTTTATCGCTTTTATTGGGGTTGTCGGTTGTCGGTTGTCGGTTGTCGGTTGTCGGTTATTTGCGGATGCGGAGGATTGAGAAGGAATAGGCGGGGACAGACAGGGGAGAGTTTAGATCTATGGAAGAAGAGACAGGAGTCGCATCCGTCTGGTGCGGGGTGCCGGCGAGAGTGGTCATTTCTGCAGGACCTGCCGGATAGCCGATGAGGTTCAGGCCGATTTCCACCGGCAGTATATTGGCTATTCGAAGGATGGTATCACCAGTCTTTTCATCAATGACTGTGGAGATGCCAAAGCGGTTGGTGATATCATCACTTGTCACCGCATTACCGTCGGAATCGACAAGAGAGACATTTGAGGGAACATAAGAGTTTCCAGCGTTAGCACCATACATCTGCTGCACATAATAGTCTGGGGTAAGTTGCACACTCTCATTGTCGAAATAAATCAGGTCGGGACGCCACTGGGTGTGACCTTTCTTTGACAAGAGTGGTGCATAGGAAGTCATCGGCACAACATCAGCATTTCTTTCGACATCAGTGAGGTAAAGGCCGATGGAAAGAGCACATTCCAAGTTTGACTCGCGACCCGGATAGTGTGAGGCATATTCCCCGAGATAAACCTTCGGGCCTTTACGGTCGTAGTTGTCATAGAAGTTTCGGTTGTTGACAAACCATCCCGGGGCTACATAATAATGCTCGTCAACGATTGGCACATTCTCCTTGCGTGCAAAATTCCAACCCTCCTCATAGTCAGAGCCCTCGCAGAATGGACCGACAGTGCCAACAACAATGATTTCGGGATATTTTTCATTGACCGCGTCGTGAATCATCTTGAATCTTTCTTTGAAAGTGTCGCTGATAAGGTCTTCATTGCCGATGCCAAGATATTTGAGATTGAACGGCGCGGGATGTCCTGCCTCGGCACGGACCTTTCCCCATTCGGAATCAGCCGGACCATTGGCATATTCCACAAGGTCAAGGATATCCTGAATGTAAGCCGGCATATCCTCCATAGGGATGCCACCCTGTTGACCACAAGAAGTCAGCAGGTCGTGGCTATTATGAGATTTAATAGAGGAGTTCTGGCAAGGGACGCCGGCGGCGAGTACGGGGAGTGGTTCCATGTCAAGGTCCTCGCAGAAACGGAAATACTCATAGAAACCCATACCACGGGTTTGGTGATAACCCCAGATGTTGCAAAGGGGTTTGCGGGCTTCAAGAGGGCCTACAGATCCCTTCCAATCGTAGATATTATCGATGCCGTTGCCATGAGTTACGCAGCCACCCGGGAAGCGCATGAAGCGAGGATGCAGATTGGCAAGTGTCTGGGCAAGGTCATTGCGCATTCCATTATTGTGACCACGGAAAGTCTTTTCGGGAAAGAGCGACACCATATCCAGATCAACCGATGAATTCTTTGGAATTTCAATTTTAAGAATGCCATCCGGGCAATCTGCTTTTGCGGTAAGAGTAGCGTTCAGTTTTGACCAGTCTTTACCTGACTGAACTGTCAAATTGCCTTGAGCAATAATTTTGCCGGTCTTGTCGGTAAGTATCACCTTGAGATTAGTTTTCTTGTCGGAGCGTGCGAAAACATTCAGGAGATAATTGTCGCCTTTTTTCAATACAATTCCATCAAAACCGGCATTGCTCAAATAGCCGGAAGCTTTTCCGGCAGACACTTTGGCGAAGTGCGAATTATTGACGTGAATGGGGTTGACTGTATCAATTGTCAAAGAGATATCTCCGTCAGTGTTCCAATATGATGTGTGATTCCATTCTTTTCTATCGGAGGCAGAGTATTCGAAATCACGATTCTGGATCAATTCGGCATAAAGGCCTCCGTCGGCACCATAGTTTATATCCTCGAAAAATATTCCGATAAAATTATCGCTGATGGGTTTTGCATTATCTTTATGAAGAGAAATATTAGCTTTCAGGGGTTTTATGTCTTTGAATCTCCATGGATCTTGATCTGACAATTCACCGTTACGGTTGTCGGTCATTGAACGGTAATGGATATATCCAGTCAAATGTCCGATGAAATCGGAGTCAAGGGTAAGGATAGAGCCTTTGACGTTGTTGCCTTGTACTGTCTCATCTGTCAGTTGGGCAAAATTCACAGAAGAAGGCAGATTTTTCATAAAGTCAGAATCGGTGCGTCGGTATTCCTGAGGAGTCCAAACCTCAAAATTGTCGGTTGAAGCGTAGGCCACGACCTCACCATCCTTGTCGGGGTTGAACAGAATCCAGTATTTGCCATCAGCATCCTGAGACAGACGGACATTGTGCATACGTTTTCCGCTGCCCCAAGGGCCAAAGTCACTGCTTAGGAAATTATAGAAATTTCCGATGCTGCGCCATTCTTTCTTAGAATTGTCGCGGGTGGCGAGTTTGAGGCCACCGCTGCCATCAGGCATTGAGAAAGCGAGGACTTCTATGGGTTTTCCAGCAAATGCATCAAAAGCAATTAAATTAGGAAGAACCAGAGCAGTCGCTATTGCGCATCCAAAGAGTTTTTTCATGATTTTCATGATGATGATATGATAAGTGGGGTTTAGGATGCAAAATTAACAATATTTTTGGAATTTTTTGTCGAAATGTGTATAAAGTTATGAAAAAATTAGTAATTTTTCATGATGATGATAGGATAAGTGGGTTTAAGATGCAAAATTAACAATATTTTTGGAATTTTTTGTAGAAATGTATATAAAGTTATGAAAAAAATTAGTAATTTTGCATAAGAAAAGGAGACATACAGAATGTATGTAGCGGCTAAGATTAAAAAACGATAAAATATACTATATGAAGAAATTTCTACTATTTGCGGCAATTGCCGCCACAATGGCAACAGCAAGTGCGGAAGACTTTGGCACTTACTTTGCACTAACCTACGAAGGCGAGGCACTGACCAATGGCCAGACTTTGACGGTGGGTGGATATTATGACCCAGTACTACAAAGTTATCCAGAACTGTCAGGCTCCGGATACGAATCGTCATCATTTTATGCACAAGCAACAGTAGTTGCAACCAACGTATATGATGAATCAATGGATATCTCCTTTTCACTACAACGTATTCAACCATCACTTGATGAATATCCAAGCACAGACAGTGTGTTAGGTAATTTCCAGCTCTGCTTTGAATTTTCAACTGCTCCCGGCAACTGTCTTTCTCCTGTAGATGATGTGGTGTCGTCTGTTCAGTCAGTAGACAATGATGGAGATTACATCTCAATGGATGTGGATCAGACATCATTTACGGATTTCACACCTGTAACATTCCAGCTTGACCTCTGCGTAATGGAAGGCGGAGAGAAAATCGAAGGCACCGACTGCACAATCTATGTCAATTTCACACATACTACAGACATCTCCCTTGGTGTGAAAGGCGTTGAAGTTGAAGAAGATGCAACTGAAGTTTACTATAATCTTCAGGGTATGCAAGTAGCAACTCCTGAAAAAGGAAATATCTATATTGTCCGCAAAGGTGGCAAAGTAAGCAAACGAGTATTCTGATACTACGCAGCATACGATTAAAGCAGGCATTGACGATGTCAGTGCCTGCTTTTTGTTCGCGTCGTGGGACACGCCGCGGCGCGACCCTACCCTGACATAGAGGGTCAATTGAAATGGTTCATAGCGAAAGCGGGTCCGGAGAGACAGTAGGCCTGCACGCAATCCGCAGCCCGGTCGAGGATTGCCGGAAGTTCCTTCTGTTCTTCAGGAGGGAACTTGCCGAGGACAAAATCAATCTGGTGACCTTTGCTGAACTCATTGCCGACACCGATCCGTAGGCGTGCATAGTTGGTGTTGCCAAGTTCTGAGGCGATATTCTTTAGCCCGTTGTGGCCGGCATCTGAGCCGCGCTGTTTGAGGCGGATTGAACCGAAGGGGAGAGCCAGATCATCGACCACAATGAGCAGATTTTCAAGCGGGAGTTTTTCATGATTCATCCAGTAGCGTACAGCCACGCCACTGAGATTCATGAATGTGGATGGCTTCAGCAGCAAGAGTTCACAATTCTTAATTTTGACAGTGCAGGAGTCACCATATCGGCAAGATTTCCATATGGCGCCGGCACGCTCGGCGAGCACATCGACGACCATGAACCCGGCATTATGCCGTGTGCCGACATAATCGGGCCCGATGTTGCCGAGACCTACAATAAGATATTTTTTCATTTGATTTTCAGAAGAGTTAGAGTCTATAGGATCATTAAAGGTCTTAAAGAAATTGAAGATTGAAGAGAATATCATGATAATAACAAATTAGAAAGGCGGCATGGGAAATCCCATGTCGCCTTATGAATGTCATTAATGGAGTGATTACTCAGCCTTAGCAGCGGCGCCACGAGCAGCACGGGTGAGCTGAACGGCGCAGACAACTGCATTCTTGGCGTTCATCAGTTCGAGACCTTCGAAATGGAGGTCGCCCACTGCGAGCGACTTGCCAAGACCGAGGTGGTCGACATTTACGACGAGCTGTTCGGGGATTTCAGAATAAACAGCTTTAACTTTGAGTTTACGCATGGAGAGCTGGAGCTTACCACCGGCTTTCACACCTTCGGCGTGGCCTTCGATCTTAACAGGCACTTCCATCACGATGGGTTTGTCGGGATATACCTCGAGGAAATCGATATGTAGCACAGTATCCTTCACCGGTTGGAAGGCGAGGTCTTTCATGACAGCCTTGTGGGTTTTGCCATTGAGTTCGAGGTCGATTTCGAAGATGTCGGGGGTGTAGATGAGTTTGCGAACATCTTCAGCATTGACGGTGATGTCGGTAGTGATCATACCGCGTTTCTCATCGAGTTCGACGAGTTTTTCACCAGCTTCGAGTTTGCCATTGAAGGGGAGTTCTACGAGTTTGCCGCCATTGAGGACAGCGGGGATTTTTCCTTCTTTGCGAAGAGCCTTAACAGCTTTCTTGCCGAAATCCTGACGAGCTTCGGCTTTAAGAGCGAATTTCTTCATTTTCTGAAAATTGTGTTACTAAAAATAAATTAATATTTCCCATCACACGGTGGGTCCGGCACGAGGAACATACACGATATTGAGAGTGCCGCCCTTATTGCTTTTGGGTTTGCGACTGCAAAATTAATAAAAAAATCTGAGATAGCCAAATAATTCACGAAATCAGGCGGCAAAACATGAATAGAAAAAGAAATAAAAAATGCGGAAATGAACTTTTTTATTAGGCGACGTGTTTTTATGTTGTACAACATATTTTTAACAGTTATAAACATTTTAAAGCTATGAAAACAAAACTAACGATCGCTCTTGTAGCGCATGATGCCCGCAAGGCCGACATGGTGGATTGGGCAAAGTTCAACGCTGAATATCTGTCGCGTCATCACCTTGTATGCACCGGCACCACAGGAGGTCTCGTACGCCGTGCCCTTGAGGAAATGGGTGTAGACGTGGACCTTCAATGTATGAATTCAGGTCCGCTGGGAGGCGATGCAGAAATCGCGGCCAAAGTGGTTAGAAATGAAATAGACCTTGCGGTCTTCCTCATCGATGACCTGAATCCACAGCCACATGAGGCAGACATCCAGATGCTTTTGCGTCAGTGCAGACTTCACAATGTGCCCATCGCCTGCAACCGAATCAGTGCAGACCTGATGCTGTCGAGCAAACTTCTGCAAGATCCAGACTATATGCCTATGGAGCAACTATACACCACATTTGAGCGTAATTGAATCTTGACCAGCAATCCCGGCTCTACAATTGGTTGGCAATTAATAGGGTAGGGGAGTTGCGAAAGCGAAACGCGTAGAGGTAGGAATTGCCGGCGGAAATAATTCCATATTTGTCGGCAATCTGTTGAGGAGTCAGCGGATAATTTCTTACCACTACGTTTATTTTTCTGCCTTTCAGCTTTTTCAAGGACTTTTTGTCGGGCAATGACTCAATTTGAAGGACTCTGCCGGGAAAATTATCATATAACATGTCGGAAAAGAAGAGATGTGTATTGGCGTCCGCCTTGTGCAAAAGAGGAAACTTCATTTGCATGGCAGCCCAAGCACCGGTTTTCATTACAGCCGCATTAGGTTCGTAAATATATTTGTAATCAATAGGATATGTGTGGTCAGCATAAATGATATTCTTAGTGTATTCCAGTCCGTAGTGCAGAGTTGTTGAATTCGAATTTGTGATTATGTATGAAGGTCCTACGGTAAATAGCGAAATCGAGTGGTTCCAATCAAGGTCCAGACAAGTTACGCCTGAAAGGGATGCACCATTTTGAATATCAATCAAAACCTCTTTACATTCACCTCGAAAACAGACCAAAAATATATGAGATAGGTTTTCTATACTGTTGATAATCAATGATAAATCAAGTAGGGGAGAGCTCTTCACCAAAAGACGTTCGGAATGCTTCATAATAAGCGGTAAATTTCCGAGGATGTCAGGCGAACAATCTGACAAAGCATGAAGTCTCTTTCCCTCTGAGCCCCGGCGAGCAGGATCGGCGAAGATCACATCAAATTGGTCTTTAATATTTTTTAGATATTCAATTGAGTCATTGCAAATTACGTTTATATTTAGATGTGCGGCATTGTGTCGGAGAGCATCACATTTGTCGGAATCTATTTCGCAGGACGTAACCAATGCGCCAGCTGATGCAAACGACATATCGTCGATGCCCAATCCGGCTGTAAGATCGAGGACTTTTGATCCGGGAGCAATAAGAGATGCATGAAAGCGGGCCACAGCCTCATTTGTAGATTGTTCGGCAGCAAAGAGAGAAGGGAAAATAAAATTTGGATTCTCAACAAAAGAAGGAATCTTCTTTTTCGATTTTTTTCTTGCCTCAATCTGCAGGAGTGCAAAATCCAATGAAAAATCGAGAAGAGAAGCTTTATTTCCGGAATATTTCAGACGAAGTGCGTTGACATCATCGTTTTCGTGGCGGCTTACAAAATCAAGTAAAGATTGCGGTAGTTCCATAATTTAATAACAACATCAATTGTTTTTATGTTTTTGCGTTGCAGAAAGAGTGGCAATTTAGGATATGCCGCAGTCTATTTAACATAATACTGATTATTAATAATGGCGATAAGGGGTTTTCAGGAGAATAGAATGAAGAGAGATTTGCCAGAGTGCGAATTATTTTGTATTTTTGCAATCAAATAAAATGTATATAGCATGACAGAATATGGACTTATAGGAAGGGTGATTGGTCACTCTTATTCCGCCATTTATTTCAATGAGAAATTCGAGAAAGAAAACATCGATGCTCATTACAGCCTTTTTCCACTCGCAACAATTGACCTTTTCCCACAACTACTCGAAGAACATCGAAACCTTGTGGGTCTCAACGTCACCATACCTTACAAAGTTGAGGTGATGCAATATCTCGATGCGCTTAGCGAGGAAGCTGAAGGTATCGGAGCCGTCAACGTCATCAAGATTTCTCAAAAAGATGGGAAAAGATTTCTTAAAGGCTATAATTCTGACGCTTACGGTTTTACTGAATCTCTAAAACAAGTTCTTGCGACTGCCAACATTGATTACGGACAACCGACAACCGACAACCGACAACTGAAAACCGCCCTCGTTCTCGGTACCGGCGGAGCATCAAGAGCTGTGGTTTGGTCTCTACGCCAATTAGGTTTCGCACCGCAACTCGTAGGACGGAAGGTGAAAGATAACTGCATATCTTACGAAATGCTGACTCCGCAACAGGTGCATGATGCAAGTATAGTGGTCAACTGTACTCCTTTAGGCACAAGTCCGGATGTAGATAAGGCTGCCCCTTTCCCCTATCAGTATCTTTATGAAGGTCAGGTTTGTTTCGACCTTGTTTATAATCCGGCAGAAACACTTTTCATGCGGATTTGCAAAGCCCATGGTTGCATAGTCAGCAACGGACTGGAGATGCTCCGACTCCAAGCGGTCGGAGGCTGGAGAATTTGGAACGAGGAAGCCTAAAGATGAAGCGGATTGGCGCATTAATCCCTACCCTATTTTTGGCAGTGGGCATACTTATTGCCTCGGCCGCTACATTGTCATGGTGGTGTGGACTGGTTTTGATAGCGCTTGCATTGGCAGGATATTTAATAATTCTGCAACTTTCGGGAGATCCTGTAACGGCTTTCAAAGCAGGGAAATGGCATGTAGTTTGGGTAGCATTGCTATTCGGTGGAATCGGAATACTTGATGAATACTGCAATCGTCCACTCACACTTGAAGAGGCATATCATGGCAATGTGCCCGCCAATGTTACAGCTGAAGTCATCAGCGTTCTTCCCAAAACCTACGGTGACCGAATTGAAGTGGTTTTGGAAGGCACAAACGGAGCAAAAGCGCAAATACGCACAGGAGCAACATCTTTTTCAGTCGGCGACATTGTCTCGATTCCAGTTGCACGTCTTAAAGAAATAGACAAGGATACTGCTGAGACAGCAAGAAACATAGCGCCCATGCTGAAGTCTCATGGAGTGCTTTATACCGGATTTATCCACACCAAGTATATCATTGGCGAAGGCAGAACACACTCACTTAGGTCTGTCAGTTCTGCAATTCGGGATGAGATAGAGGTCAAAATAGAGAAAAGCCATCTTGAAAAGCAGACATCAGACTTCATAAAAGCGATTCTGATGGGCGACAAGACTGGATTGGACGAGCAAACCCGCCTGACATTTGCCAATGGCGGGATTGCCCATATGCTTGCTCTCAGCGGACTACACATGGGAATCCTTGCAGGTCTGCTGATGTGGCTGATGTGGCCAATCAGGGCTATGGGGAAATATAAATGGGGATATGCCGTTGCAATTCTCCTCTTATGGTGCTATGTGTTTGTAACCGGAATGTCGCATTCCTCCATCAGAGCGTGCATAATGATCACCTTTGCATTTATAGCTGTGATTGCGGAACGAAAAAACTCAGTGGGTCATGCGCTTTGCTCGGCATGCCTGCTGATACTGCTCGCGAATCCATCTGCGCTTTTTGATGCCGGTTTTCAACTGAGTGTGGTGTGCGTTGCCGCTTTGATAGCGTTTGCATCTCGATTGAATCCCGTCGGTCATCGCCAGCATCCGCGTCTTTACCGCATGTGCGAGGCGCTTTTGGCTACAATGGTAGCGAGCGGAGCATCCTGGGCATTGATATCCTATTATTTCGGTCAGGTACCATTAATGTTTCTTCCCACCAATCTCCTACTTCTCCCGCTTATTCCCTTATATCTTGGTGTGAGTATGGTTTTTACTGCGCTTCTTTGCATGGGAATGGAAATTCAACTGCTCGGCGCCATACTTGACCAAGGCTATAAATTTCTGCTATGGAGTGCAGATACCCTATCGTCAGGAGATGAATATATCCTCGAATATCAGATACCTCTTTATGGACTTGCAATGTGGCTTCTTTTTCTTGGCATAGCGGCTTATATCCTCAACCGCAGCCGGAATTAGCAGCCGGGATTAGCGGGTTAGGGTTTTGGTGTGGGTGATGCAGTCGGGGATTTCGGATGTGTAGTGGGTTACGAAGATAAGGGTAGAGTCGTTTTGTTTGATTACAGTGTCGATAATGTGTCTGACTCTCTGCTTGTTGGCGGCATCAAGGCCATGTAGGGGTTCGTCAAGAACAAGCAGTTCCGGCTGCCTTACGAGAGCCCTTGCCACAAGGGCAAGCCTCTGCTCACCAGCTGAAAGGTCACGGAAATTTCTTTCGGACAGATGTGAAATACCAAGCAAAAGCATCCACTGCCCGGCAATAGAGATTTCCTCTGCCGAGGGTCGGTCGTATCTGTTGAGGGCATTTCTCATTCCCTGAATTATTATTTCCTCAATAGATGAAGAAGATCGGAAAAAGAGTTGCATTTCAGGGGAAACATAACCAATATGATTTTTGATTTCCCAAATACTCTCACCACTCCCCCTCTTATGGTCGAAAAGAGTGATATCATTTGCATATCCCTGAGGGTTGTCGGCGCAAACCATGCTGAGAAGCAAAGACTTGCCGGAGCCATTAGGTCCGGTGAGTACCCACCGCTCCCCTTTTCGGATTGTCCAGTTGAAATCCTTTAAAATCTGTCGGTCGCCATATCTGATATGTCCGTTGCGTATCTGAAAAGCGATGTCAAAATTGGGAATAGAACCAGCCAATTTTGTAGGCAAAGAAAAAGAATCGGCTTCTGACAACAATTCTGCCATGGATGATTTCAAATAATCTTTATAAGCCTGCAATTCACCGAGTGTGCAATTGCTGATAGTCAGCACATGATCTGTGAATCCGGGAATTTCAGAGTCATCACATACCAGCAATACTATTGATATGCCATCCTCACGAAGTTGGACAAAAGATTCGTTGAGTTCATCTCTCGATGGAGCGTCAAGTCCGATGTAGGGATTGTCGAGAATAAGTATGTCGGGATGTTCGGTCAGAGCGCGAATGATGATAAGTTTTCGCAGTTCGCCGCTCGACAGATAATTGATTTTCTTGTCTTCCACATCAAAAAGATGTAGCTTTTGGCATAAAGATTTCCACTCCGAAGAATTAATCCTCTCCCCCACTGTTTGAGCAACTGTCGGGACAAGGTCGTTCATGGTGGATTCCATACGCTGGGCGAAATATTGAGCCTCCATACCGCTAAGGGTATGGATGTCGGAAAAAGAAAGCATCTTTACCCTGGCATTGGGATTGGAGAATTTAAGCCTGTTGCCGTAGGCATACCGACCTTTTTCAAGAATAGTGCCAAGGGTGGTTTTCCCCGATCCGTTTGCTCCTAATATTGCAGTGATTCCCTGAGGGATACCTTTGGAATAAGTGTCGGATATTTCCACCTTGCCATATCCAAGACGATTGCTTTCAAATTCTATGATCATAATGAAATGGTAGATATTGATTTTAGAGCGTAAAATTAAGCAATTCTTTTCATTTTTCAAATTTTTTAATTTTGACGATACCGATATTTTTCCTAATTTTGCATTATATGAGAGGCGATTTAAAATTTCTTGAGAAGACTTTCGATAAGTTCAATAAGATTATCTTCAAAGAACCCTTACCAAAGCCGATGATGCACATATCATCGGCAAGGTCTTTTATGGGACAATTTAAGGCCGAACGACATGGCATTGGGAGGCAGAATGTGACATACCACCTCACCCTGAGCAATCGCTTTGATATGCCTGAAGAGGTTCTTGAAGACACAGTGATTCATGAAATGATTCATTTCCAAATATTTCATGCACAATTGCGCGACTCATCGAGTCATGGTCCGGTATTCCGACAGCTGATGAACGAAATAAATCGCCGTTTTAACCGACATATAACAGTGAGCCACAGATGCACGCAGGAGCAGATAGAAAGCGACAAGAAGTTGGCACATTCCATAGTATGTCTGTGCACCATGACCGACGGGCGGCGGCTATTTTGCAAGGTGTCGCAGAGTAAGGTGTTTGAAATACATCGTGAATTTACCAATTGGGACAAAGTGGCAAGCCAGGAATGGTATTGGGTTTTTGGCAGTTATTTCAACCGATTTCGCCGCATACTCACTCCAAAACTATTCCAGATTGATGAAGAAGGGATATCCAAAATTCAGGAGGGGACACGCCTTGAATTCAGTGCACTTGCTGATGGACGACAGACTCTCCAACCTGAGCGGTGAGCCGGTTGCCTCCATCGAGGCGCATCAGTTGCTCCATGTCCTGCTTCTGGAATCCACTCTCTGAAAGAGCAACGGAATTATTATGATCGTCGAGATAAAACCTTTTCGGTTCGGAATAGCGCAAAGACGCGACATTGTCGCGACAGCAACTTTTGGATGTATGCACGCCGGCAAGACAGGTCATGGTGTAGAAAAAAGAACGGCTTGATGAGATACGTTTGTCAAGATTGCTTCTCAAAGCCAACTCCGCTTTCGGTCGATGACTGACATAACCTTTCGATAACCATACTAAAAATGGCACTCTCAGCTGATAGAATGAAGGACAAGGAGACGCATGGAGGAAAAGATTTCGGCTGTCGTCATATAGATCCTCGCCATGATCGGAGGTATATACGAGCGCTGCCATGTCTGGATTATATCCATCTATTTTTTCTATCAATGAACAAATCAAATCGTCTGTGACTCGGATAGAGTTGTCGTATGCATTCAAGAGCTTTTCTTTCTCTCCAAGAGAAGCATTGTTATAATTGTCGGGAATAAATTTACGGTATTTGTCCGGATATCGATCCTGATAACTGAAATGAGAGCCGTATGAGTGCAACACAATCAATTGTTTTTTAGCATCGGGCGCGATAATCTTTTCAAACTCTGCCACCAAGTTCATGTCGCATCCCGAAGTAGCCAGATCAGAGTTGCCATCTTTAAGAAAGATGGTAGTGTCTGCTTCCTCGCCGAAGAAATCAATGAAAGAGCCGTTGCGCTGCTGGTTGGAGACAAAGGCAGTCTTGAATCCCGCTTGCTTAAAAAGGGATATGATGCTTTTGACCACATATATGGAGTCGCCATAGGTCGAAGAGTCGAGATGCGACAGCAGGAGCGGCACACTTTTGTGGGTGGTGTTTGACTCGCTCATGGCTCTTGGGAAAGTAAAAATATCATTTCGTTTTGAGAGTTTTGGATTTGTTTCCCGGTCATATCCATTTATCTGCCAGTGGTCAGCGCGGGAGGTCTCCCCTGCCACAAGCACGTAAATCTCACGCAAAGAATCCGGGTGCGAGTAGAAACTGTTAAAGTGGAAATTTTGCGATAGCTCATCGCGCTTCTTCAGTTTTTCGGTATGTTTGGTGGCAAGCCCCACATTGTAAGCGACATTGACTGGGTATAGATCTTTGCGCATCATATATGTATGGTCTGTAACAAAACAAAGAATCACGCAAGCCACTCCGGCTTCTATTAGACAATAGGATGTCACCCTTCCCTGAAGTGTGAAAAAACGTGGCAATTCCACCTTATGGACCATCATCCAAATTCCCAATATGAGGGAAGGTAGATAAAGGATACAGACAAAACAGACAATTGGCCAAAGATTTCCAAGTAATTCGCCAGCCTCTCTCGGATTGGTGGAGGTAAGATTGAGCAGCATATCCACAGCAATGACAGATCGCCCGTAGAGTTTGAGCAATACAATCTGCATCGCCCCCATCAGAATCAACGGCAGAAGAATCCAGATGGTGCGTCCCAACTTTCCGGATATAGAAACTATCAGTATGTAGATACCAAGCGGAAGGAGAATATTGGCGCATCTTTCAAGGAGTGTGAAATTCTCGGTGAACGCAAGCAAAATGTTGGGCAATGCAAGCGACAGGATAAAGTAGAAATAGATAAATCTTGCCAAATGCAAACGAGCCGTCACATTTCGCTTTAATCTTTTTATGTCTTCAGAATGCTTCATTTATATTAAATTCAAAATCTGTTGTACCTTTGCCAATTCCGAAATCAACGCGGACATTAACGTTTTTCTTAAATTCCCATCTATATCCAATTCCAATATTTGGAAGAACCTTTTTCATAGTGAAATGCTTCAAGTCCGGAGCCACTTCAGCTGCCCCTACCCAAAAGACAATTCCATTGCGTCGCCAAATGTGTTGCCGGAGCTCGAGAGTGATGTCGGTCTCACATTTGTCGCGATATCTACCATAGTAGTAACCGCGCATTCCAACATCGCCGAAAGTCGGCATCATGCTCCATGGCGTTTTACCATAGGTGAAATATCCATGCACTCTTCCCGCAAAAACTCCACCTTTCCATAATCCACGGTAATGGCAAAGTTCCATCTCTGTCGAAGAAAAGGAGTGATTGTTGTTGCCGAGGACTTTCGGGTAGAATCTCTGCGATAGCGAAAGCAGCCATCCCTTTTGTGGAGCGGTGACATTATCTCGTGAGTCGTAGGAAACCTTTACGCCCAAACCAAAGATAGTGCTTTTCAACTGCATTCCATCCCATAGCTGAAGATTTTCCCTGCGGTTTCGGGTGTGGAAATAATTGAAATCGATAGAAGGACCGACATATAGTCGATCTACTGGGCGGTAGAGGAAATCAGCATGAGTGATTATGCTTAATTCCTTATATTTGCTCTTCACATCATCGCGGGCATTCGCATATCCTATACCCCAGAAGTAAGTTGGGAGCGACTGGAATTTTGCCTTATAGTTGAGAATCCAACGGTTGCCCGGAAATATATGTTCACCGGAAATAGTGAAAGAGTAAAACAGAGTTGTGGAGAGCTGAGCTTTCAGTGCGGCATTGGAAGGGCGAAGCAGAGAGTCGGTCATAGAGGTGCGGTATTGTGCCGAGGCCACGAGTCCGATTCCTAAATGCACATCCGACGAATAGTAGGGACCGCCAATTATCGACCAGTCAAATTCCTTGTAATCTTCCTTTACGTCATTTGTATGGTCGAAATAGTATTTTATTCTTTCGGTAAGGTTTCGCTTGGTCTTGACGGAATCCATCGGATAACGTCTTGAAGGAGTGATAATAGTCACTCCACGTTGTGTTTCCGAAATTTTATCAGTGGCTGCCATAGGCAATACCCCTGTGATCATCGTTATCACGACGATCACCGATATCAGATATTTATAGCGGGCAGACATAATAAAAGTGGATGTGTTTGTTCATATTTTAAGCAGATTCAAAATTTCTTAAAAAATCATATCTGCTTTATCCTAAAACAAACATACCCACTCAAAGTATCACGTCAGACGGCAACTATTATTGTTCCATTTGCGATAAAAAGAAGTCTTTAAGGTTGATTGTAATATTATTTTTTATCCATAGGAGTCACCCTCAAAGGTTCGGCTTCACTGCTTTTGGCAGGTCTCATCTTTGGCTTAATGGTTGCCTTGTCGGGAACTTCAGTTACTATCTTGGCCGTGTCCGGTTCTTCCGCTTTTATTGTGTCACTTTTCAAGTCAGTGACTTTGCGTGAAGGAGGTGCAATCTTGCGCTGGTAGCCGCTTTTGTGGTATTCCTCAATATTGAATGGATAATGCAAAAGCTGAATACTGTCGATAAAGGCACGAGGCGTAGAATATTCTGCATTCATGATGGCAAAAATTCTATCAACAGTATTTAAAGTGTCTGTCTGTAGACTTATTTCCATCCAAGGATCCATGCCATTATAGGTGTTTTCCACCAGCTCCATCCTACCATCTTCATAGTCCACACCCAAAATCATGCGTCGCGAAGATGCGCCTTTGCTACGCATTTTCCAAGTCAATTTGTCGCCCAACTCTAATTCAGGGACAGGAATGTTGACCATGATGCCATCTGTCAGTTGATTGCGGTCAAGCACGAGGTGTCTGCCATAAGGCCAAAGATCAGTGCTTGGGCCATCGCTTTCGCTCTCCCCCGCAGCTCTGGCATATTTCTGTTGCATTTTGGAAAGCCGCTCATCCACTTTTTTGTAGAGTTTTGAATACTCATCCATATTTCTGCCATACCAGGCAAGAGTGGAATCCATCTCCTCCACAGTCACCCCATGAGCCATCAGGACACCTCTTCCGAGGAGTTCACGGTTTGAGCCATTGATTTCAGCAGGAGCTTTGCCATTGCGCTCGTAAGCCTCTGTAATCTGGAGATCGACCATAATTTCGATCATCTTTTTCTCGTCGATGATGTCTTTTGGCCGATTGGAGCAACCGGCCAAAAGCATTATAAACATGAGAAAAAGAAGTATATGTTTCATTTATCTTGATTTACTGATTTCTTGTCAAAAACCGTATTAAAGGCTTTAGAGCAGTCAGAACTATAGAATAATAGCAGCAAAGCAACCCCAACGCATATGGAAGAGTCTGCGACATTGAATATGTATTGGAAGAACTCATACTCGTGTCCTCCGATTCCGGGTAACCATTCAGGCCAAGTGAAGGAAAAGAATGGAAAATATAGCATATCCACGACTTTCCCCTCAAACCATCCGGCATAGCCGCCACCGGGGGGAAGGAATTCAGCATGTTGTGGGGGAAACGGATTGTTGAAAATCTCGCCATAAAATACACAGTCGAAGATATTTCCGGCAGCTCCTGCTATTATCATAGCTCCAGCTATCAGGAATCCAGTCCGCAAACCCTTCACCGACAAAGCCTTTCTGATGAACCAGATGAAGAAAACCACTGCTATAATACGGCCGAACGTCAGCAGGTACTTGCTGAAAAGTTCCATTCCGAAGGCCATGCCATTATTTTCTATGAAGCGTATTTGAAACCAAGGGAAAACCTCAAAGGCTTCTCCAAGATAGAAATGCGTCTTAACATAGAATTTCGACACCTGATCTATGATCAGTATAAGGAGGATGACAAAAGCGACCAGCCATCCCGCTTTGCAAGCGGGATGGCGTGGAGATTCAATATTCTTGTTTTCAGACATATCAGCGCACAACGTTGGCAAATACTTTCATGCCGTCGATATCAAGTTCTTTAGCCGGAGATGGCACATCCTTAGAGAGCACAATCGCGTCAGCAAGCACCTGCGATGCAATGTAGTCCTTATAGTCGGCCATACAGGCTTCGATCTCAGGAGTGTCTGAGAGTGTAACTTTCACGCGGTCGGTGATTGCAAAGTCAGATTCCTTGCGGATGTTCTGAATGCGGTTGATCAGTTCGCGGGCAAGACCTTCATTGCGAAGTTGGTCTGTAACAGTAACATCAAGAGCCACAGTCACATTTCCTTCGTTTGCGACAAGCCATCCCGGAACATCCTCTGGTATAATCTCAACATCCTCGATAGTCACCACCGGTGCACCGGGAAGTTCAGCAAACTCTATTTTGCCATCGCGTTCGAGTGCTGCGATCTGGTCGGCAGTCATGGAGGTGATAGCCTTGCCAAGATCCTTCATAATCTTGCCATAACGAGGACCAAGTTTCTTGAAATCGGCTTTTACCTTCTTTACAAGACCAGACTGCTCATTGTCGACCACTTTCACCTCCTTAACATTCACTTCCGCAGCCACGAGCTGTGCCATAGCTTCAAAGTCTTCTTTCTGTGCGGCATCTATTGCCGGAACAAGAAGTTGACTTAGCGGCTGACGCACCTTGATGTTAACTTTGCGACGGAGGGCCAAAACAAGAGAAGTTTCTGTCTGGGCAAGAGCCATGCGACGTTCGAGATCGGGATCAATAAGCGAAGGATCGCAGACGGGGAAGTCGGCAAGGTGTACGGAAGCATACCCCTCCCCTTCCAAACTTGCACCGACAAGGTCGCTATAAAGACGATCGGCATAGAAGGGTGCAAATGGAGCCATAAGTAAGGCTACAGTCTTCAGACAGCAGTAAAGTGTCTGGTAAGCTGCAAGTTTGTCGGTATCCATTTCTCCTGCCCAGAAACGCTTGCGGTTCAGGCGGACATGCCAGTTGGAGAGATTGTCGCTGACGAAAGTCTCTATGGCACGAGCAGCCTTTGTGGGTTCATAATCATCAAGATCTGCCTGCACTTCTGCAATGAGAGAGTTGAGCAGTGAGAGCACCCAACGGTCTATCTCAGGACGTTCGGCCACCGGTACTTCTTTTTCATCACCAGTGAAACCATCTACATTGGCATACTGGGCGAAGAACTTGTAGGTGTTATAGAGAGTAGAGAAAAGTTTACGGCTAACCTCTGCCACTCCCTCCACGTCATATTTGAGGTTATCCCAAGGGGAAGAGTTGGAGATCATATACCAGCGAACAGGATCGCTGCCAAACTTCTCGATGTTACCGAATGGGTCGATGGCATTACCGAGACGCTTGCTCATCTTGTTGCTGTTCTTGTCAAGGACAAGACCATTAGAGATTACAGCCTTGTAGCTTACAGAATCAAAGACCATACCGGCGATGGCATGGAGAGTGAAGAACCAACCACGTGTCTGGTCAACACCTTCTGCAATGAAATCGGCAGGGAATATCTCGTGGCTTTCGAGAGCCTCCTTGTTTTCAAATGGATAGTGACATTGAGCGTAAGGCATTGCACCGCTGTCGAACCAGACATCGATCAGGTCGAGTTCGCGTTTCATAGGGCGACCAGTCTCTGAGACGAGAGTAATTTCATCGACGTAAGGACGATGAGGGTCAATCTTGTCGTAGTTTTCCTTAGAGTAGTCTCCAGGCACGAAACCTTTAGCCGCCAATGGATTTTCTGCCATCACTCCGGCCTTGACTGCCTTTTCAATCTCATCATAGAGTTCCTGATAACTGCCAATACAAATTTCCTCTTTGCCGTCTTCAGTGCGCCAGATTGGTAGAGGAGTGCCCCAATAGCGAGAGCGACTTAGATTCCAGTCCTGGACATTTTCAAGCCATTTGCCGAAACGTCCGGTACCTGTAGCCTCAGGTTTCCACTTGATGGTCTTATTGAGTTCGATAAGGCGTTCTCTTGCCTGCGGGGTTCTGATGAACCAGCTGTCGAGAGGATAATAAAGCACCGGTTTGTCGGTACGCCAGCAGTGAGGGTAATTGTGCACGTGCTTTTCGATGCGGAAAGCCTCACCGGCTTTCTTCATCTCCATGCAAATGACAATATTGAGATCCTCGTCTTTGGCGGCGGCAGCCTCATCGAATTTACCGTTGACATTGAATTTCGGATCATATGCGTTCTTCACATAGTCGCCAGCATGGTTGCTGTAGAGTGCAGTGTCGACACATTTCTCTACAAATTCGGGAGCAAGTTCATCGATGGTGTAGTATTTACCTGTCAGATCCACCATCGGTCGGGTTTCTCCTCGTTTGTTGATCATAAAGAGCGACGGAATGTTGGCAGCTTTTGCCACCTTGGCATCGTCGGCACCGAAAGTTGGGGCGATGTGCACGATACCGGTACCATCATCGGTGGTGACATAGTCACCGGGGATTACACGGAATGCCTCACTTTCAAGTTCGACAAACTTGTCGGAGCCTACCTCAAAGCATTTTTCGGGGTGCGCAGTTGCATATTCCTTAACGTATGCAGGAGCGAACTCACTTACTTTCTCGGTAGGTTTAACCCACGGCATGAGCTGGGCATAATGTATGCCAACAAGATCTGAACCTTTCCAGCGTCCAACTATTTCGTAAGGCACCACCTTATCGCCGGGTTTATAGTCAGCGAGAGGTGTTTTGTCGGCTCCTGACTTGAAATATGCAGGGATTAGCACCTCTGCCATAACGACAGTGATTGGTTCGCCGCTATAAGGATTGAATGTGCGGATTGCCACATAGTCGAATTTAGGGCCGACGCAAAGGGCTGTATTGGAAGGCAGAGTCCAGGGTGTGGTGGTCCATGCCATGAAATAAGGGTTGCCCCATCCGGTCATTTCTGCCTTTGGCTCAAGAATCTTGAAGAGGGCTGTGACAGTTGTGTCCTTTACGTCACGGTAGCATCCGGGCTGATTCAGCTCATGGCTGGAAAGACCTGTTCCGGCAGCTGGTGAATAGGGCTGGATGGTGTATCCCTTGTAGAGATAGCCCTTGTCGTAAAGTTGACGAAGGAGCCACCACACTGATTCGATGTATGAATTGTCGTAGGTGATGTAAGGGTGGTTGAGGTCCACCCAGTAGCCCATCTTGTGAGTAAGGTCGGTCCACTCCTTGGTGTATTTCATCACCTCACGGCGGCATGCGGCATTGTAGTCTTCTACTGATATTTTCTTGCCGATATCCTCCTTGGTGATACCAAGAGTTTTTTCCACTCCGAGTTCCACCGGCAATCCATGAGTGTCCCAGCCGGCTTTGCGCTTCACGTGGAATCCTTTCATTGTCTTGTAGCGGCAGAATATATCCTTGATGGTGCGGGCCATGACATGGTGTATGCCGGGCATGCCGTTGGCAGACGGCGGACCCTCAAAAAATACAAATGTCGGACATCCTTTGCGCACATCCATCGATGTCTCGAAAAGATTGTTCTTGTCCCATTGCTCGAGCACCTCTCGGTTGATTTGCGAGAGATTGAGCGTTGAGTCGTATTCGGTGAATTTTTTCATTATTGCTATAGCGTTTTTGTTGATTTTAACTTATTTGAGATGCCAAATGTCACAGACTCAGAATTTGCCACCTTTAGTGCCAAGTTTGCCACCTTTTCCACCGCCACCCATAGCGAATATGTTGCGGTCGTAGCTGAATGTTTTGCGTTCCACTTCACGCTTACGTTTCAGTGCAAGTTGCACAAGTCTGTCCATGAGATCAGCGAATTTTATGCCGGAAGCTTCCCAAAGATAGTATGAGAGGGAGCCTGGTATTGTGTTGATCTCATTGACGTAGATTTGATTGTCTTTTTCATCGATCATCACATCCACGCGGCTAACGCCATGACAGGAAAGGACCCGAAAAGTCTCACATGCGAGATATTGCACTCTTTTAGTGGCTTCTTCCGAAATGTCGGCAGGTATTCGTTTTTCACTTGCCGCCATTCCCTCATTGCCGCCACGGTACTTCTCATCGTAGCTTAGGAAATCCCCTTTGGAGATTGGCTCTTCGCAGACGGATGGCTGATAGTCGTCGCAATCGCCGAGCACCGAACAGTTTATCTCCATCATCTTCTCAATCATGTGCTCCACAATGATACGCTGGGAGAAGCGGCATGCATTGTCGACTTTCTCGATAAGTTGAGTTCTGTCGGCAGCTTTTCCGATGCCGACACTCGAACCGAGATTGGCAGGTTTGACAATCACCGGATAGCCTATTATCTTCTCTATGTTTTCGATGAGTGCATCGCGTTCACGGCTCCACTGTTTGTCGGTAAACCAGACGTAATCTACCACCGGAACGCCAGATTCGCGAAGAATCATCTTCATGGTGATTTTGTCCATACCGTTGGCCGAACTGAGAGTGTTGCATCCAGCGAATGGTATCCCAATAGTCTCAAGAAGTCCTTCAAATACGCCGTCCTCTCCGTTAGTGCCGTGGAGGACAGGAATGGCCACATGAAGTTCAGCCACGACCGGTTCTTTCTTGGAGAAAAGACCGGCCTTTGTGTTGGCTCTATAGAGGTTGAAATCGCCATATTCTGGGCGCATGAATACCTCTTCCGCATTTTTGACAAGGGTATCCATGTCGCGGTAATTGCGGATATTAAGAAGGTTAGAACCGGTATACCAACGGCCCTGTTTGGATATATATATGGGAATTATGTTGTATTTCTCCTGATTGAATGCACTTATGGCCTGAAGTGCGGAAATTACAGAAATCTCGTGTTCCACACTGCGGCCACCGAAAAAGACTGCTACATTGGTTTTCATAACTTGTTACCTATTATTTTTACCTCAATAATCCGTATCCTACCAAATTGCAAAATTACAAAAAATCCGTGAAAACAAAAAGCGAAAGGCTACAAAACGGTAAAAATTACTGAATGGTCAGTATTTGCCAAGCTATGTAAGCCACATATACCGCCACGAGAATTGCCCCCTCACGTCTGAGAATAATGCAATTTCCGATTTTCCAGCTGAAGAAGAAAAAGAGCAAAGCTGCAAGAGTCATTACGCACAGGTCGATGTGGCTGACACCCCCGAAAGGAAGCGGAGTGATAGTGGCAGTGATCCCAAGCACAAGGAAGATATTGAAAATATTGCTGCCAATCACATTGCCTATGGCGATGCCCTGATTGCCTTTTATTGCGGCAGCCACAGAAGCGGCAAGTTCGGGCAGAGATGTTCCGGCAGCAACAATGGTCAGACCGACCATAGCCTCGCTCATGCCAAGGCTAATGGCCACTCCGGAAGCACCTGCTACAAAACGGTCGCCTCCATATACGAGTCCGGCAAGTCCGATAATGACCATCAGAATTGATTTCCAGACAGGAATGTCTTTTTTTGATGCCGCATTGGTGGCAGTCGGATCTTCCGGTTCGGCATTCTTGGCCTGAGAAAATGTATAGCGAAGGAATATGGCGAAGAATATCAACAGGAGTATTCCCTCTACCCTACTCACCTCGCGAATACCAAAATCCCCAAGGATATCGCTACAGCCAATGGCGAGGAGTGCCAACGAAGAGAGGATGACAAGACCCAACTCGTTGACCATCACAGAGGGTTGCACTTTAATCGGACGAACCAGGGCCACAATTCCAATTATGACCAAAACATTAAAAATATTACTGCCAACGACATTTCCAATTGCCATTGGCGCACTACCCTGAAGCGCTGACACAAGGCTGATGGAGAGTTCAGGCGCTGAGGTGCCAAAAGCCACAACGGTCAGCCCCACCATCATATCGCTTATTCCCCATCGGCGTGCGATGGAAGCCGCGCCATCGGTAAGCCAATTTGCGGCAAAAATGATAAGAGCCACTCCAAGAAGGAGCCAAAAAACGTCAATCATAATTAATTTTTTATTGTTATCCATAGTATTATACCGAATCGGAGTAAACGACGATAGCGATGACAACGATGACAACGATGACAACACTAAGACTCCGTCAGATAGCCACTTTGACGCAGTCTATCGAGGAAATTTGGATAGAATCCTTTTCTGACAAGAAGTTTCCAACCCTCCACACGCAGAGTGTTTTTACGGATAAGGTTGTCGCTCATTATCAGAGAATGAAGTTCCTTGTCGTTGGGGTCAATATCCATACAGTAATAATCAATGTCCTTCGTGGGTTTGACGGCATTTACTTTTGAATTTATAACACTAATGAGCATATCCAATTTTACTGAATCCGCTCCATCCAAAAGATAATTTTTCAGCCGGTCTATTCTTGACATCAACTCCTTCTTAGTTTTGCAACCTTTTAACAGGGCAGCCTCAGTGACACGATATCTCCTGTCTGAAAGTCTTTCAGTCAGGTCTTCCAGTAGTGCGTAATTGGGAGAATTAGTGTCGCGAATGGTTATCATCAGCGTATCCGGATCAAAGACCAGACCATCGTCAACTTTTTGGATCTCAACATTCAGAGTATTGACCCTTTTTGCAATCCAGAGTCCGGCATTGGTGATTCTCACATATCGTATTTCCTGGTTTATTTCATCGATATTCTCGTATGCAAAATCAATCAAACCAATTGATGCAAACATCTGAAGAAGACCATCCATAACCGGCATTTTAAGTCTGCCATAATAGTCCGGATAGTAGAGATATTCATTGGGAAGTTCAATGCTTGATGTTGAATCACCGGCCCAGTTGATAAGGCTGGTTACACTTGCTTCTTTACATTCCAACCAGTCGATGACATTGTCGTATCTCACCCATTGCCCTACACCATTAATTTCAGGCATATTCCCAAGCAATTCCCTTGCAATGCCAGCCATAGTTTCAGCTTTGTATTGAATATTGTCGAGAATCCTTTTAGAGACTTTGGGAATTGATTCCTCCATAAAGTATTTTATACTCTTTTCATCTTTTATATGGATCTTATCAAACATGGCGAGCAAGAAGAGCTCTGCCAATTCGCGAATGGAAAGGGTTTTACTCTTTTTATCTTCAATCTTGGCGTAGGCACCAAGATTAGCCAATATGGAGAATCGGTCGTTGATCGTGAATTCAAGTCTTGGAAGCGGTTTCAATACCATTAGCGATGAGATCTTTTTTGCAACGCTAATGGGCACTTTAGTTGCACCCGGCTTTATGACTCCGGAAGTCTTCAGTCCCTCAAAGATTGGTATTTGAGATATAAAATCCTTACCTTCGTAGATTATTAAGTTTTCTTCAATATTGTCAACAACAATGAGTTTGTCTTTTTCTCCATATTTTTGTAAGTAATTCCAGACAATTAGCTCTGAATTGGGAAGAAGATAAAATATTTTGTCAGCTCTATAAGGGTTGCTACCTTCTATTTTTTCAGCACCGTATGCATATTGCACCACCATCGACAAATTCTTTGTGGTGAGAGACTCGCTCCATTGTTTTGGAGGAGATGGATTATAATAATAACTATAAAACCTTGCCTCACCTTTTAATTTATATTTATTGCCGAGCTCGCGCCAAGCCTGATATATCGTAATGCAATGAAGTCTGGCCAGTTTCTTTAGCATAGCGGGAGCCGTCGGATACAAAGCAAAATCGATCAGGTCAGTCATATTCCGCGAATCACTTTCCAGCAGGGCATAGATTCGCGCCCAGTCAAGTTTCAGTTTCGCCGAGCTATCGTAGAAAAACAGATTTATCAACCTTTGGGCGAATTCTCTGTCTTGAACAGTATCTTTATTTTCATTTTCAATCGATTTCAAATCCACTTTCACATTGTCTCTCTGCATCATTTTGAATATGTAGGAATATTTCCTTTCAAGATCGGCTTTAGAGTTGAGTCGGTCCAAATCCTTAGCCCTCTGTTCGAGCCATTTCTTTGGAGGATAATATATTGTGACCATGTTGGTCGTGGTTTTGGAATCGTGTATGTTATTATTATCTTCAGTAGTCATTTCTGGAGTCACATCTTCCGCGTTTTCGGAATGAGAATGTTTATTATCGGCAATGGGTTTATTGCCAATTTCGTTTTTGGATTTTCTGCCGAAAATCGACTGCATGAGGTTTTCGATATTTGCCATGGTTAAAGAGGATTAAGAAGGAAAGAAATATCTTCGTCGCTGAGTTGTTTGCCGTCAAGAGAGTCGGAAGAGATGACAGCATCGACGAGAGCGGCTTTCTGCTCCTGAAGCAGTCGGATTTTCTCTTCGATAGTGCCAGAAGTGATCAAGTAGTAGCAGTTGACAGCTTTCTTTTGGCCGATTCTATGGAGTCGGCTTATTGCTTGTTGTTCGGCAGCTCGGTTCCACCAAGGTTCTGCGACGAAGACCATGTCAGCAGCTGTCAGGTTGAGTCCTACCCCACCGGTTTTCACAGTCATGAGCATCACTTGGCAATCGGGATTGTTTTGAAATCTTTCAACCACTCTTTTCCGATCGATGGTGGCGCCGGTCATCACAGCGACTCCAATCCCGGCCTTTTCAAGGCGTGTGGCAGTCAACTCAATGCCAGCAAGAAAATTGTAGAATACCACAACCTTGTGTCCGCTTTCCACAGCCTGTATTACATTGTCGGCAAGCAATTCTATTTTCGGCGATGCAATTCTGCCATCGCTTTTTTCCTCAGGCACAGAAGCAATCTGACGCAATTCGGAGAGAGCCTGAAGAATTTCAAACCGCATCTGGCGGTTGACGCCGCCTGCATTAATTTGAGACTCCACTTCCTGGGCATAATATTTACGGCGTTGCTCGTAGAACCTTGCCTGTTCTGGCGACATCTCCACTGTGAGCACCTGTTCGGTAAGATCCGGAAGATCTGTCAGCACATCCTGTTTCAATCTGCGCAAAATGAAAGGGAAGATCTTCCTACGCAGAGCGGCCGACGCATCTTCGTCATGGTTTTCCTGAATGGGAACGGCATATTTTGCGGTGAAGTCATCGAGCGACCCGAACATGTCTGGGTTCAAGAAACGGAAAAGAGAGTAAATCTCTGTTAGATTGTTCTCTATAGGGGTGCCGGAAATTGCAAGTTTGTGTTCGGCTTTAAGTAGCCATGCAGCTTTGGTGATCTGCGCCCCGACATTCTTTATGTTTTGCGATTCATCGAGAATCACATAGTGGAATTCCTTTTTGCTGAATTGCTCCACCTCATTGCGGAGCACAGCATAAGATGTCAAAACTACCTTATGCTTCATAGCCTCTTCAAGATTTCGGTTGAGACCATAGTGGGTGTGGACATCCATTTCCGGAGCGAATTTCTTAAATTCCGCCTCCCAATTGAATATCAAGCTTCGAGGCATAGCAATCAGGGATGGCTTTTCAGAATCTGCGTGCGTTTTGCAAAGCAGCGCAATTGTCTGCACGGTTTTTCCAAGACCCATGTCATCGGCAAGGCAACCGCCCATATTGTTGTCGTTGAGATATGCGAGCCATTTGACACCCTCTTTCTGGTAGTCGCGCAGTTTTGCCGTAAGTCCCTTTATGCTCAGACGTTTGTTGCCAAGTTGGTTGAAACCTTCGAAGAACTTTTTATATGCCTTGAAGGGTCTTGCATCCATCTGAGATTCATCAAGAAGATCCATGACTTCCGGGAGATCGAAGAATGACAATTTGAACTCATCTTTCTTGCCTTTCGACTTCCGTTTGCCCCCGAAAATTCTTTCCAGTCGCGACATATACCTCTGGTCGAGGATGGCGCGTGTGCCATCTGAGAGCGTGACATATCTGTTTTTGCTATATTGCATCAGAAGGTCTGAAATGCTGAAATTTTCTCCTTCAATATCAATAGATGCAGAACCCTCCAAGAAATTTATTCCGGAAGACAACTTCATTTTCATCTTTGCCTTTGGAGCAGAAATCTTGTAGTCGCGGAGTTTTTCAGCCCCCATAAGTTGGAACTCATTGAGCAATCCTGAGAGATGATTGAAAAGGAAATCCGAAGCAGTGCCATGGGGAATCACGAAAAGTCCATTTTCCTCCCAGACATCCATGTTTTTGCTTCTACCGGATATTTTTTTCAGAATATCTCCTATCGTCTCAATAGGGTCTTCTTCCAATTCTTTGACATTTCTGACCACGATAGAGCCCTCTTCCAAGATGGCAACGCGGGTAAACCGGAATTTGCCGCATATTGAGTATGGCAAGTTGCCGATTTTCCTTCCGACTTGCATGAAGAGCGATTCATCGACATCGACTTTCTCGAAGATTATCAATGGAATTTCCTTGGTTTCACCCTTGCCAAAGCGAGTTTTAATACCATCAGCTTCCAAAACAATATTATTCATAGCACTCAGCAGCATGCTGAGAGAAGCTTCAAGGTCGTTGATTTTGAAATCCGAAGCAAAAATGTGGGCGAAAGCATATCCCGGACCAACATCGGTAACTTTTCGCAAAGCTGAATCAGTGAGGGCCAACCACGGAGCAACGAATCCCATTATCTTACTTCCATCTTCAAGCAGGAATTCGCTGCGCATATCTAATTTGATATCCTTATCCGGCTGATAAACTCTGAATTTTACTGTAGAGGGTTCGTCGATATCAATATCAAGGCTTTCGCCTTTTTGATTGATCAAAAGTTTCTGGCTGTCCAGAATCAATGGAATCAGATTTTCGTTTCGGTTAAGGTAAAGTCCACCAGAAGTGTCTACTCTTTCTCCACTCCATGAAAACTCCTCGTTTTGCTGTTCAAAAATAGCCTGCATTGCGTTCACCAAAGCATAAGCATTAGTAAACGAGGCGTTAATGGAATCAAGTGCCAAAGGTTTGAGATCATTGCCAACAATGATGACTTTAACACCATTTTGCTCAGTTTTGAGCATCACCTTGATTGATATTTTGTTTTTTAAGTTTTTTTGAGAATATGAAGAAGAAATGTTTCTACCTAAAATAGATGATAATGAGTCTATATTGTTGTAATCCATGTTGAGTGATTAGATGTCTTTTGAAAATTTCATATAAAATTATAACAATTAAAAGCTCTTCATTGTTATTAGAATGCAGAATATTTCATTCTGTCATTTCTTCCGTAATCTTAACAATAAATTTCTGAAGCAGACACAGGCATGAATAATAAATTTCAAAGTCTAATAATGCATACTAAAATCTTGGTATATGGACATCTATTGAATCCATTGTGGCTATCTCACGACAAACGAAGGAGAATAAGAAAGACTGTCATTGCCAATGCCAAGGTTGGATATTTGAAAACATTCGAAGATGATGTAATAAATATCAGCCCTTCCATGCCGTCATCATCTGACAATTACGAAAAATCTGAACGACTATTTACTATTTGGTTTCAAGGTGAAAATCAAGCTCCTCCAATAGTTAGGGCATGTATCAGAAGCATGAGAAAACACTTGGATGAGCCCGTCGAAGTGCTTGATGAAAAAAGTCTTTTCAATTGGATTACATTGCCTGATCACATAATGGATAAATGGCAAAGAGGTCTTATTTCACGCACTCATTTTAGCGATATATGTCGAATCGAACTTCTCTATCAATATGGTGGAGTTTGGGCTGATGCCACAGATTTTTTCACTAATTCCATTCCTTCAACCATCATGAATGAAGACTTCTTTATGTTTATGGCAGGTGATAACTTGAAGTTGGGTGGAACTCACGCCTTCATACAAAGCTGTTTTATGAGAATAAAAAAAGGAAATCCATTATTGGGTATGTGGAGGAAGTTTATTTTCCTATATTGGGAAAAAGAGGATAAACTGTTGGATTACTTTACTATTCATTTCCTTTTACGTTACCTTGTTGAAAACAATATTTGCGCAAGTTGCCTGTTCTCGAAAATGCCCAAGCTAAGTTCTGACCCAACTCATATTTTATTCTGGGAATATAAAGACAAGCCTTTCTCATATGGACTATATAATGATTTGACAAAGCACACCTTCTTTCAGAAGACTACATATAAAGACAAGAGTGCACAGAATCCAATCAAAGGCAGTATGGCAGAATATATAATACTGTATGATTTTAATAAAAATACTATCATTAACTAATTTGGCGATGGACATTAATCATTTAATTTCAAGATTGAAATTCAACACGGATATAATATTAAATGGACACATATTGAACCCTTTCTGGAACAATCATAATACACGCAGGAAGAAACGCTATGCAGTAACATCCGAAGCTGCAATTAATTACTTAAAGCAATATGCTTCTTTTGTGGCAAAATTATCACCTGAATCATATCCTGCATCTGATGAGCCGGATAGAATTTTTACAATCTGGTATAATGGCGAAGAAAATGCACCTGAAATTGTCAAGGCGTGTTTTCGCAGCATGAGGCGACACATGAAGCAGGAAATAATTGTCCTTAACGAAAAAACTCTTTTCGAGTGGATTAGCTTGCCTGATGAGATAATAAAGAAATGGAAATCAGGAAAAATATGTAATGCAAATTTTAGCGATATATGCCGGTTGGAATTGCTTTATAGATACGGTGGTATTTGGATGGATGCCACTGATTATGTTACCGGACCAATACCTAAATATATTATTGAGTCTGACTTTTTCCTTTTTAAAACTGGTGATAAATATGGAAAGTGGTACTCTTTCATTGAGAGTTGTTTCATACGTGCACGAAAAGGTAATCAATTGCTTGCCATTTGGCATGACGCTGTCATGGAATACTGGAAAAATGAAAATTCTGCAATTGACTATTTTGTAAATCTGATTTTGTTTAGATTTGTTGTCGAAACGAATTCAATGGCTGCTGAATTATATGCACGTATGCCAATAGTGGATCATTCTCAAATATTGGATTTCTGGAGATATTATGGTAATAAGCAGTTTAATGAATTGGAATACAAACTTCTAATGGGAAATTCTTTCATGAAAAAAACTTCCTATCATACAAAGAGTGCTGAAAATCCTATTCCCGGAAGTTTCGCTGAATTTATCATTAACTCATAGCTGCACTCTCAGGAAATAAAGTCTTCATGAAATTAAGAAAAAAATTCCTGTCTTCAGAATCTGCCATTGCAAGTGAGTTTATACACATAAAGTAAGGAAGAGGCTTACCTTCAACATATTTTTTCAGGTGGTCTCTAAGATACGATGGGCGACTGGCAAATGGTTTTAAAAATAATACTTTCCCTTTGGCCGATTTTAATTCCATTTTTCCATCACAATATGTAAGCAGTTGTCTTGCCTCTTGAACATTAAACTGAGAGCCTGTGCGGAATTTATCTTTGCAGTTAATCTCAATTACCTGCGGATACTTTTCCATTAGCTTTTCTCCCATGGATTTTAGCAATGCATGGGGATTATGACGCATGATCAGCGTCTTGTTAAAGCCTAAAAGTTTGGCTCCATTCATCATGGTGTCTTTAAACCCGACTTGTTTCAATCCGTCTTTCTTGGGTTTTAGGAAATGCAATATGTCAAGTAAGAAATTTGGCATCCAATTTCCATATTCAACTATTCCACCATCTTTACTAAACCAATCTTCAACTTTTATATGATTTGAGAGCAAAAAATCATCATTGAAATAGACAAAATGTTCCGATAAATCTGGAATTCTATGCATCATTAATTCCAATGCCCGACATTGAAAAACAGGAAGATATTTTTCATATCCTCTGAAAATAACTTTATGATCCACGATTTCAACCGGAATTGGATTCTCAAACCATTTGCCAACTGTGTTTTCAAGGTGTGGGTTCTGATTGTCTGTGATTACGAAAATCTTTCTTATAAAAGGTGCAAATTTGTTGATAGATGCTACACACCAATCTATTTCACGCATTTGACGAAAACGAAGTTCTCCACCAATGTCGTTTCGACGAGTCAGCGCATTGCCTCCTCTTGCGGAATCGCACTTTGCCTTCCATTCAGGATCATCACCATCCACCCATAATATGACGGCATCTATAGGGAATGAGTCGTTTTGCATGGCTATCGGTTGTCTTACGGATAATCAAAGAATTTTGGAAAATCTATCTGGAATTTCAACTACTATGGTCTTGCCTAACATTGCTGGCTTATTCCATGCATAAATCGGACGAATCCAGGTCTGCATTCTGCGAGCTTCAGTTGTCCATTTGTCAAAATCCCTTGCGAGATTATTGGTGACGATGCTAATGGTTTTGGTTCGTTTATTGAAATGGCGGGTAGATTTACCCCCAATGCGGTCTGGATTCATAAACCTCTCTCGCATGCTTTTCATATCAAGACAACCGAAGTGGAAGAGATATAAATCTGGACAAATATGGAAATTATGACCCTTCACCCTATGAAATCCTCTGCCCCATCTTACAGGTTTGGCTACGATCGACCCTTTTGTGTATCGGGTGCATAGATATCCGTATTTCCTTTGCTCAAGGAAATTTTTATCTGGATCAATTTCAGATTCTTTTTCAAGATGCTGACCGATATCAATTCCAAGAGGCGACATACTGAAATCCACTTCTTTATCAGAAAGGAATTCAGCAAGCCCTTTGCCAGTTTTCGGGTCGGGTATGATAAACTCATCGCAATCAACGCCAATCACAAGGTCATAACCTGACTTCAGAAGTTCATCAGCCTTGTCGCTAAGCAAACCTAATCGCATTTTTTCACCTTCTACAATCTGATTGCTCAGACGAGGGTGAATATACGTATGTGTGCCACCACAAAAATCAGCAGGTTTTTGGTCCTCACCATCGAATAGAATGTAGAGATTTTCCTTGCCAAGTTCGTGACCATAATATTCCACCCACTTCCGCAGGAAGAAATCATCGTCTCTGACCATTGTGATTGCCGCTATCTTTTTTAAAGTTGTCATCGTTGTCTTCGTCTTCGTCGTTATCTCCGATTCTTTGAATTACGCAGTTTCCATTATCGTGCGATGGTTGTGTTTATGCATTATGCACTGCTGACATAATGACCTCGGAAACGGTAGGATGTCCGAAGATGATATTTTTCAAACCGTCAAGAGTAATGTCGGCATTCATCATATCGGCACATTGCTGGGCAAGGTCGGCTGCTTCTACGCCCATTATGTGAGCACCAATTAGTTTGCCGTCATCTTTGCGGAAAAGGAGTTTGCATATACCGTCGGATTCTCCCATGGCAAGCGACTTGCCGTTGGCGCGGAAGAAACTTGTGCCTTTTCTCACCTCAATACCTTTTTCCTTGCATTCGGATTCTGTCATGCCTACCATGCCGGACTCAGGAACTACAAAAACGGCACTGGGGACAATGTCAAACCGAATGTCGTCAGCCTTGCCATCGATATGATTCAAAGCCCTTTGTCCCTGGAAAGAGGCGACATGGGCAAGCATCATCCGTGCGTTGACGTCACCTATGGCATAAATATCCTTTACGTTGGTCTGCATATTGTCGTTGACCGGTATACCACGGTGGCTATATTCCACACCTGCAGCTTCAAGATTAAGCCCATTGACTCTTGGTGCGCGTCCTACTGCCATCAGCAGGTCGGTGCTGATCACAGTTTCCTCCTTACCTTTCACTTCATAGGTGACGACAATTTCATAGTCGGCATTTTGTTCTATTTTCTTGGCTGCAGCTCCGGTGATGATATTGATGCCTTTCTTTGATAGCGTCTGTTTTAGGCGTTTGGCGATATCTGAATCAAAAGGAGGAAGTATCTGCTTCATATATTCAATTACAGTCACTTTCGACCCAAAGGATGCAAATATATTTGCAAATTCCATACCAATCACACCACCGCCGATTATGGTCAGAGACTCAGGAATATATTCTATGTCAAGAAGTTGAGTTGAGTTTTTGACACATTCTAAATCGCTACCTTCTATTGGGAGGCTTCGTGAGGATGAACCAGTGGCAATAATAATTTTGTCGCCGGTGTAGTCAATACCGTCGGCGGTGACGGTATGGGAATCTTTAAAAGATGCTACAGCATTGACCACCTTCACTTTGGCAGTTTTCAGCATTGCATCAATGCCAGATCTGAGAGTATCGACAACCTCTCTTTTGCGCGCTACCACCTTGTTATAGTCAAGGGTGAAAGAAAAATCATCAAGGCCAAATTTATCAGCCTCCTTGAATGTGGAGATAATCTCTGCATTACGGCAAAGGCATTTGGTCGGTATGCACCCTTCGTTAAGACAAGTTCCACCGAGCCTGTCGCCATTAAAAAGGGTTACATCATGACCTCTTTTAGCAGCATCGAGAGCTGTCTCATATCCACCGGGACCGGCTCCAATAATTAAGATTTTCATTATTTTCTAAAAAATTTAAATCAAGATGCTTCCTGCCAAATCAGGAGGCATCTTGATTTATAATGTTTCATTTTAATTCCGGCTTGCCTTGAGAGCCTTGTAGTTCAGGATGGGATTTTTCGCTGCAGTAGTCTCGTCGAGTTTACGCACCAGTGTGGTGATTGGCGCATTTTTCACTGTTTCAGGATCTTCGGCAGCCTCTTTTGCCACTTTGTGCATCACTTCGATAAATTCATCGAGAGTTTCCTTGCTCTCAGTCTCAGTGGGTTCAATCATCATCGACTCATGGAAGAGCAGAGGGAAATAGATTGTCGGTGCATGGAATCCGTAATCAAGCAGGCGTTTTGCCACATTGAGAGTTGTCACGCCGGTAGATTTGTCTTTAAGACCATCGAATACAAACTCATGCTTGCAAGCACCTTCGATAGGCAATAGAAAGTCGTCTTTCAGGCTTTCCTTGATATAGTTAGCATTCAAAGTAGCCATCGGACCCACTTCTTTGATTCCTTCCTTGCCAAGGCTGAGGATATAGGCATAAGCCTTCATCATCACTCCGAAGTTGCCGAAGAAAGTGGAAACCCTTCCGAGCGACTCATCGCCATTCTCAACATAGAACTTGCCGTTTTCGTCTTTCTTCACATGTGGATTGGGCAGGAACTTCACAAGATGTTTTGCCACGCCTACAGGACCGCTACCAGGGCCACCACCACCGTGAGGAGTGGAGAATGTCTTGTGAAGGTTGATATGCATGATGTCGAATCCCATATCGCCCGGACGAACCTTTCCAAGCAGTGGATTAAAGTTGGCACCATCATAATATAGAAGACCACCGGCTTCGTGCACGAGTTTTGCAATCTCCACGATTTCGGTCTCAAACATACCAAGTGTATTGGGGTTGGTCATCATGATTCCGGCTATCTCGTCATTTAGAAGTGGCTTGAGGTCTTCAATGTCGATTGAACCGTTTGGACGGCTCTTGACTTCCACCACCTCAAGACCAGACACCATTGCAGATGCGGGGTTTGTGCCGTGGGCAGAGTCTGGAACGATAATCTTGGTGCGTTTGTGGTCGCCGCGAGCCTTGTGATAGCTGCGCATTACCATCAGACCGGTAAGCTCACCGTGTGCCCCGGCAAACGGATTGAGTGTAAACTCCTCAAAACCTGCAAGGTTGGCAAGAGCTTTCTGGAGATTCCAGTAAAGTTCGAGTGCTCCTTGTGCTGTTTCGGCATCCTGAAGGGGATGGAGACCGGCAAATTCAGGCATAAGAGCCACTTCCTCATTGATTTTGGGGTTATACTTCATGGTGCAGCTTCCCAGAGGATAGAACCCGGTGTCAACTCCGAAGTTCTTGTTGGAGAGGTTTGTATAGTGGCGCACCACGTCAAGCTCGCTCACTTCCGGAAGTTCGAGTTCAGACTTGCGGAGGAGATCTGCTGGAATTGATTTCTCGCCATCAGTGGAATATTCGTTTTTGGGAAGTTCATATCCCACACGTCCTGGGCGTGAAAGTTCGAATATAAGTTTGTCGTAGTATTTCATTTCCGTGTCCTCCTTATTTAGCATGGTTGATTAATTCGACAAATTCGTCGATTTCCTCTTTTGTGCGTTTTTCTGTCACTGCAAACGACACAAGACCATTGCCAAGGTCAATACCACCCATAAATCCTTTTTCTGCGAGATACTCGTTGAGTTTCTTCAAATCAAGATTGGTGTGCAAGGTGAATTCCTTTAGGAATGGTTTGTCGAATGCCTTTTCAAACTTGCCAGTGGCAATTAACTTATCGCATAGATAGTGAGCGCCGTCGCAACTAAGTTTGTTGACTTCCACCAAACCTTTTTTGCCCATCAAGGCAACATAGATAGTGGCATAAAGAGCCATCAGGCTTTGGTTGGAGCAGATATTGGAAGTGGCTTTTTCGCGTCGTATGTGTTGTTCGCGGGCTTGGAGGGTAAGAACGAATGCGCGTTTTCCATCGGCATCTTTAGTGGCTCCGACCACTCGTCCGGGCATCTTGCGCAGTGTGCCTTTTCCGCAAGCCATAAATCCGAGGTATGGACCTCCAAACTGAAGCGGCATGCCAAGGCTTTGTCCATCACCGCAAGCTATGTCTGCTCCCCATTCGCCGGGAGTTCGGAGCACAGCTAATGTGGAAGGATCGCAATTGATGGTCAGCAGACCTTTGGCGGCATGAACTTTTTCAGCAAGACCAGTGAAATCTTCCACTATACCATATTTATTGGGAGAAGGAACGATCACGCCAGCCACATCACCGGACTCCAGTTCTTTGGCAATAACGTCAAGGTCGGTGGCTCCATCCTTTTCGGGGACCATTGTAAGGTCTACACCATGGAATTTAGCATAGGTCTTGACAACGTCCTCCACTCTTGGAGATATTGTAGATGACAGAAGCACACGGTTTTTCTTTTTAGCAGATGCCACCATCATCATCATGGCCTCGGCAGTGGCAGTGGCACCATCATACATTGATGCATTGCTGGCTTCCATACCGGTGAGTTCACATATCATGCTCTGATATTCGAAGATATATTGCAGAGTACCCTGCGAAATTTCCGGTTGATACGGGGTGTAAGCGGTGTAGAACTCGCTGCGTCCGAGAAGATGGTTGACCACTGAAGGAGAATAGTGGTCGTAGACACCACCTCCGGCAAAAATCTTGACATTGCCATTTTTCTCGGCGAGTTGTTTGAAATGTTTGCGGATTTCGATTTCCGTCATTGCAGACGGAATATCGTATTCACCTTTGAACAAAACATCTTCCGGTATGTCGGAATACAGGTCATCGACACTTTTAACGCCGATTTTTTCAAGCATCAGCGCGATGTCCTCCTTAGTATGAGGTATATACTTGTTGGGCATTATATTATCAATCTTAGTTATTGATTATTGCATTCATGAAATTTAAGGTTTAACGTTTAGATTATTGCAGACAAACTAAACCTTAAACCTTAAATTTCAAATTTTGCATAGCAAAATTTGATTGGAATTACTCTTCGCAGATGTTTTTGTATGCTTCTGCGTCGAGAAGTGAATCGAGTTCAGAAGCATCAGACACCTTCACTTTCATGATCCAGTTGGCGAAAGCATCCTGATTGATAAGGCCTGGTTCATCTTCGAGAGCCTCGTTGATTTCAACGACTTCGCCGCTAACGGGAGAATAGAGGTCGGAAGCAGCCTTCACGGATTCAACTGCACCGAATTCCTCACCGGCTGTCACTTCGTCGCCTACCTCCGGCATATCGACATATACGATGTCGCCAAGAGCATGCTGAGCATAGTCTGTGATACCAACTGTTGCGATGTCGCCTTCGAGGCTAACCCACTCGTGAGATTCCGCATAGCGGAGATTTGCTTTGATTTCCATATCTTTAGATTTTGATTATTCCAGATGTTTTTTTGACGATATGTCAAATTGTCAGGTTGACTTATTTTTTATAGTTTTTGTCGTAGAAGCGTTTCTTCACTACTTTGCCGGGGAATGTTTTTTTGCGGATACGAACTTCCACTTCAGTGCCGAGTTTGTCGTATGGTTTCTGAATCATTGCCATAGCCACTGATTTGCCGGTGGAGATAGAGCGGTAGCCGGTGGTGATTTCGCCAACCACTTCCCCATTAACTTCCACAGGATAGCCATGGCGAGGGATTGCGTTTCCTTCGAGCTCAATGCCCACTATACGGCGTTTTACTCCTTCAGCCTTCTGAAGGGCAAGAGCCTCTTTGCCGATGAATTCCTCTTTGTCGAGTTTGACAAACATTGAAAGGCTTGCCTCAATTGGAGTGATTTCATCTGAAAGTTCATCGCCATAGAGAGGAAGACCAACCTCAAAACGGAGTGTG
Organism: uncultured Sangeribacter sp.; assembly: GCA_964388725.1. Classification (GTDB taxonomy): domain Bacteria; phylum Bacteroidota; class Bacteroidia; order Bacteroidales; family Muribaculaceae; genus Lepagella. Next base: position 43,009 of record CAYMBR010000001.1, read on the forward strand.
TCGCGGCAACCAAGTCCGCACGGCTGCACCCCGGCATCCATCAGTTTGTCCCAAAGCTTTTGAGTGAAGTCGTGCGAGCCATACACTTCAAAACCGTCTTCACCGGTGTAGCCGGTGCGGCTGATGATTACGTCCTCATCGTCGATATGGTATGTCTTAAAATTGTAGAATGATATTTCTTCAAGAGGAAGTCCAAGAATTTTCTTGAGAGTCTCCTCGGCTTTAGGACCCTGCACAGCCACTTCGCCATAGTAGAGGCTTTCGTCTTCTATATTGACATCATATTTGTCGGCATTTTCCATAATCCACTTCACATCCTTGGCGATGTTGGCGGCGTTGATCACAAGGAAATACTCGTTGTCGTTGACCTTATATACGAGAAGGTCATCAACTGTGCCTCCGTTTTCATAGCACATCATGCCATAGAAAATCTGTCCGTCGGGAGCTCCGGCAACATCATTGACAAAAATGTGTTGCACATATTTCATAGCTTCGGGACCGCTGATTCGAACTTCTCCCATGTGGCTTACGTCGAATACTCCGACTTCCTGTCTTACTGCATTGTGCTCAGTAGTGATGTCCTTATACTGTATCGGCATGTCGAATCCGCCGAAAGGAGACATTAACGCGCCAAGTTTTACATGGCGGTCGTGAAGACACGTTTTCACGAGATTTTCTTCCATTGTTATTGCTCGTTTTATATTAGAAGTTTATTATTTGCCGCGTTCTGCTTGCATTTTGCAAACTTCAAAAGTCTGCTTTGTTCAGTCGAACGTTCAAAATTAACAAATTGAATTAAAATAGCCAAATTTTTCATAAATTTTTATTACCTTTGCATTGTTTTTTTTAAGAAATGCCCATATATTCCTTAGACATCCCCTTTTTGTGAGGTTGTGTATGGGATTAATAAAATCGACGATGAACTATTCCTTATATCTCGGACGCCGTCTTGCACTCGGGGGCGATGGACGCAAATCAAGTCCCGGAGTGAAGGTTGCCATAGCGGCGATTGCCCTGTCGGTGGCCGTGATGACCGCGTCTATTGCCATAGTGCTTGGTTTCAAAAATGAAATCACGAATAAGGTTGTGGGATTTACATCGCATATCATTGTGACGGCGGCTCCTGATGGAAGCAATGACAATTTGGTTACGCTTACTCCAACCCTGAAGAAAATTCTTGATCAGCAGCCATATATAAAAAACTATTCGCTACAGGTTTCGTTGCCCACGATTCTTAAGACACAGGATGATTTCAAAGGTGTGATTTCTAAAAATCTTGACGACAAGTCAACGCGCGATTTCATAGGATCAAACCTGGTAAGCGGCAGAATGCCGGATTATTCCAGCGACAGTGCAAAACTTGATGTGGTTTTGTCGAGAATTGCAGCATCCCAACTTGGTTTAAAAAAAGATGACAAGGTCGATTGTTATTTTATCAATAGTGACGTCAAGGTGCGCCGGCTTAAAATTGCCGCCATTTATGATTCACATTTTGATGCCTACGACAACCTTATGATTTATGGTAGCCGTCAGTTGTCGGATATCTTCAGCGGTTTCAATAAAAATCAGGGAACAAGTCTTTTGATTACAGTAAAAGATTTCGAAAAACTTGACGAATCTACTGCGCTGCTTCAAAATGCTCTCAATAAGGCATACGCAGATGGTCTGATTTATAAGATATATAATCTTGAGAATGCCCATGTGGGGGGCGCGAATTATTTTCATTGGCTTGCAATGCTCGACACCAACGTCATTGTGGTTCTTGTGCTGCTGATGATTGTCGGATGTGTGACCCTGATTAGTGGAATGCTGACAATAATACTTGACAAGAAAAAGTTTATAGGGTTGATGAAGGCTTTGGGTGCGCCGACAGGAAAAGTGCGCATGGTCTTTGTGTATCTTGCAATGAGGGTGGCGATTATTGGAATATTTATAGGAAATGTCTTGATTATATCATTTCTGATGCTACAAGACAAATATCACTTCCTGAAACTGGATGCCTCAAGCTATTATATTGATTTTGTTCCGGTAGATCTCAATTGGACAGCATACGCACTCCTCAATCTTGGAGTGCTTGTGGTTGTCTATCTTTCCCTCATCCTCCCAAGCCGCATCATCGCCAACATCTCCCCCTCCGAAACCCTCTCTTCCGAATAAGGCTCCATTTTTTTGTGAATATATGTTTAAGAACATATAAATTGCTTAATCTTTTGATGTGAGAAACGTTTTAAGACATAAAAAACCTTAATTATCTATTCTTATGAAACACTCGTTTTACTACACAGCGAGAGTGGCTGCCGTTTTGATTGCAGCCTCCGCAGTTTCCTTTACATTCGCCCAAAACGATTCCGCAAAGAAAATCAAAGACCATCGCACCGAACCGACAGTATTCTTCCTTCAGGAAGGTGACGTTCCCAACAGCCTCTATCTGCTTCCACCGCCACCGGACGGCATGTCGATCACATTCCTCAACGACCAGGCTCGCTACAGCTGGGGCAAGGCCATGCGCAATACAGCCCGCGGTGATACGGCTGTCACAGATGCACGCGTTGAAGGTGATGGAGTGCCAAAAGCATTCTCGGAAGCCTTCGGAGTGGAAATCAACCAAAATGACACCCCTGAAATCTATACCCTAATCGTTGGTATGCGTGAGGATGCCGGTGACCTTGGCACACGCGAGGCAAAGAACTATTACAACCGTACTCGTCCATTCGCCTACTACGGAGAAATGACCTGCAATCCCGAGCAACAGGAAGAACTTTCCTCCAATGGCTCCTATCCCTCTGGTCACACCTCTATTGGATGGGCTACAGCCCTCGTTCTTTCGGAAATCAACCCTGAGCGTCAGAATGAAATTCTTAAGCGTGGCTATGACATGGGAGAAAGCCGAGTGATATGCGGTTATCATTTCCAGAGCGATGTTGATGCCGGTCGCCTTACAGGCGCAATGACAGTGGCTCGTCTGCATGCAGACCCTGCCTTCCAGAAACAGCTTGCCAAAGCAAAGAAGGAATTCAAGAAACTGAAAAAGGAGGGCAAAGTTACCGCCGGTACTCCTGTCCCAACACCCACCACATCCGACTAATTTAAATGCACAATGCCAATTCACGATGCACAATACGCTGCTGCAAAGTGAAAAGAATCGAGATTCATTAATTTGGCAAACCATTGTGAATTGTGCATTGTGAATTGAGCATCTAAAGATTACGGAATCCTGGCCGTTCTATTCCTCCACTTGCAAGTTAAGTGAGGACAAAGGAAAATACACCGGAGATGAGGACACCGTGTGCCGCTTCATGCAGACCCTCCACATATAATTTTTTTTCTATAACATTGGGATAATTGGAAAATATATTGTAATTTTGTGGAATAAACAGAGGCAAAGTATATGATATATTTCAAGGGTGATTATATTGTTGGGGTTCATCCGAAGGTAATGGATGCCCTTGTGGAAACCATTCATAAAACTATTGTAAAAACTGTATATTGAAACAATGAAACGATTGATTTTAACAGCAAGTCTTCTTGTTGCCACAGGTATTTCCATATTTGCGGCTGATGGCAAATTTGAGGAGAATTTTCAGGACAGCACACTGAGAGTGGATTATATTTTCGGCGGGGGACCATCCGGTATCCATGTCATGCTCGACCGACAGTCGAAACAGGCAGGATGGGCCGGGCGCATGCACAACCTTAGCACAACGCCATATAAAGGAAATGGAACGATCTCCGTGGTGGATCCTGTATCCGGCGATACTTTATATAAAAATCCATTCTCCTCTCTATTTCAGGAATGGATTAACACTAATGAAGCCCAGACTGTGGAAAACAGTTTCCAGAATTCATTTCTTGTTCCGCTTCCGAAACGGGAAGCAGACATTATAGTAACGCTTTACAACAACCGACATGAGAAGTCGGCTGAACTAAAACATCGGTATCGTCCGGATGATGAACTTGTGGCCCTGAGTGGTGGCAATCCACTACCCTACAAATATATCCACAAAGGAGCTGATCCCGAAAAAGCTATCGACATAGCATTCCTTGCTGAAGGATATACCACCGAAGAAATGGACTCCTTCATCAGCCACGCCACAAAGATGGCCAACGAGATAATGCGCTATGAACCATACGCCTCCAACAAGGATAAGCTAAACTTTGTGGCTGTAATGTCTCCGTCGAGAGAGAGCGGAGTCAGTGTGCCACTGAGAAAAGAATGGAAAGACACCGCTTTCGGTTCCCACTACAGCACGTTCTATTCCTCACGCTATCTTACTGCGCCCTATATCCACAAAATGCACGATGCACTCGCGGGTATTCCTTACGAGCATATAATCGTGCTTGCCAACACCGATGAATATGGAGGTGGCGGCATCTACAACAGCTATCAGATTTCAGCTGCAAAAAATCAATTCACTCTTCCTGTAGTGGTTCACGAGTTTGGCCACAGTTTTGCCGGTCTTGCCGACGAATATTTCTATCTCGAGGAAGAAGATGAAACCTATCCTCTCGATGTTGAGCCATGGGAACCGAACATAACTACTCTCGTTGATTTCAAATCAAAATGGCAAGATATCGTAACTCACGGTGTCGAAATTCCGACTCCATGGGATGAGACAACTGGCACAAGGGAGGAAAAAATGAAAAAAGAGGCATTGAGCAATAATTCGGAGGAAATGATAATCGGAGCGTATGAGGGGGGAGGCTACCGTAGCAAGGGAGTATATCGGCCTACCGTCACCTGCCGGATGCGCGACAACTATCATCCCTCATTCTGCCCGGTTTGCCGTCTCTCAATAGAGAAGATCATAGACTTCTATACTGAATAAGACCCTATTGCCATATCATTGAAAAAGGACTCGCCGAGCGAGTCCTTTTGTTTCATCTGCAAAGCATTTCCAACCTTGTAGCTTTTTGCTCACGCTGATATTGAAGGTCAATGTATTCAAGATGAGCTTCATAAAACCATGACAATTCGGTGAGGTATTCGGAAATCGACAACTCCCCTCCTGAATATGCTTTCATCAAGAGCGAGGTGTAGTCAGTTTCTTCAAAGACAGCAGTTTGAGTTTCCAAGGCTTTGTCGAGCGAAGTAATTTCATTATAAAGAGCATAGATTTCAGACTCCAGTTTGTCGGTGCTTACAGTCATCTGATATTCTGCGGCAGCTTTTGCGGCCTCTGCAGCCCTTACTTTATTGCGAGATGAGAACAGAGGAATGGATACGCCCAGGTTTGCACCATTGAAATTGATTCCATCTTCAAATTCATGAGCATAACCGACAGAGAATCCGGGAAGCCGCTCCGCCTTGGCTACTGAAACATTTTTATCCGCCACATTATATTCAGCAGCAGTCTTAAGAAGATCAGGATTATTCTTTGCTTTTTCCAAATACGTCTCAATGGCATCAAGAGGGGACAAATCCCATTTTCTATCCAATTGCCGAAGCAATGCGGTGCAGGGCATTCCACCATTTAATGTAGTCAAAATTCCCTCCGAAGACAATCTTTCAGTTTCAATTCCTGCAATCGTGTTCTGAACCAGGCTTTGCTCGATTATTATCTTTGACAAGTCAAGACGTGACATCTGTCCTCCACTGTGAGATTTCTCCGCTATTGCACGGACTGAATCAGAAGAAGCCATTACCTTTCTCATAACTTCGAGGCGCATATCAGCATACAGATACGCTTCAAGTTGACCTATAATCTCCACCCTTTTAGCTAAAATTTCTGCATCTGCCTCCGCCGAGTTGGCCTCTCTTATTGCCTCTCCCATCGCACGGCGTGCGCTATAGGTGCCAGGCCAATCGAAACCATAATTGATTCCCACCCCCCATCGGTTGTCTTCACCTGCGGGAGCCACCAGATAGTCTCCTTCAATCTGGGGGTCTGGGGCATTGGCAATACTTAGGGTTTCGGCATTCTTTGCATCGCGCAATAGCTCTGTCTGCATTCTGTCGCCATTGCGCCCAAGTATGGCATCGGCAGCCTCCTGAAGCGTGATTGCACGGCAAGTGCTTCCTGACGCTACCATCAATATGGCAAGTGTCGTATGTTTGAATTTCATCGTTTTATGGGTTGTGCTTGATATGTGTTTGTCATGCATCATGTTTCTTATAACGGATGCATATCCATTTATAAAACAACGGAACAAGAAAAATGTTAAGAATGGTGGAACTGATAAGTCCTCCGAGAATGACAATTGCCAAAGGAGACTGAATCTCATTGCCCGGCTCCCCACCTCTCAAAGCAATAGGCACAAGAGCAAGTGCAGACGTCAGTGCAGTCATTACAATTGGCAAGAGCCTATCCGATGAACCCTTCCATATTCTGTCCTTCAGAGGCATCCCTTCCGATTTAAGCCTGTCGTAGCGAGACATCAGCAACATACCATTCCGAGTGGATATGCCCATCAATGATATGAATCCTATGATCGCCGGAATATTGACTTCTCCAATTGTTAATCGTAAAATCAGAATACCTCCAATCAGTGCGAGTGGCATATTAATCATAATCACAATCGACTGACCTACATTTTTAAACTCAGAATAAATAAGGAAGAAAATAACAAAAATTGCAATTATTGATGTCAAGGCAAGCATTCGCGAGGCTGCTTCTTCATTTTCAAACTGTCCACCATACTCCACGTAGTAACCTTCCGGTAAATTTACGTGTGTGGAAATGTGGTTTTTGATTTCATCCGCTGCGCTGCGAAGGTCCCGACCATCAACATTGGCTGAAACTGTGAGCACACGGTTGACATTTTCCCTACTGATGGTGTTGGGTCCGCTTGATGTCTTGACATCAGCAACATATGAAAGGGGTATCATTCCCACATTACTATTGATCATCAAATCCTCAATCTTGCCTCTGCTGTCTTTTTTGGAATCAGCCACCTTCACGGTAAGATCATAGGGCAAATTGTCGACAAATACCTGGCTCACGACATCACCTCCAATAGCCATCCTTAAGTATTGGCTAAATTCAGGGATTGTGATTCCATATCTTGCCAGCATCTCACGCCTTGGAGTAATTTCAATTTCCGGACGAGATATCTGCTGCTCGACATTGACATCGACTATCCCTTTGACTTCATTCAATTCGACACCAATTCTTTTTCCAATGGAATATAATTTGTCGAAGTCATCGCCAAAAACCTTAATTGCAATCTGAGCCTGCGAGCCACTGAGCATCGCGTCTATTCTATGCGAGATGGGTTGGCCTATTTCTATATTGACACCGGGTATTTCTGAAAGTTTTTCTCTCAATTCCTGCATTACTTCCCGTTTGCTTCTTCCTTTGTCGAGAATATATGGAGCTTCAATCTCCGAGACATTCACACCCAAGGAATGTTCGTCGAGTTCTGCACGACCAGTTTTTCGTGCCACATTGCGGACCTCCGGCACTGACATGATGATTCTTTCGGCTGCAATTCCGATGCTGTCGCTCTGTTCAAACGAAATACCGGGCATTGCGCTGACATTGATAGTGAAACTCCCTTCGTTGAATCCCGGCAGGAAGCTTCTTCCAAGAGTAAAGAAGAGAATGATAGATATCAGAAATAATCCTATTGTTGCTGCTACTATGGGTTTTGGATTGGACAGGATCTTTTCTAATGCTTTTGAATATTTGTCTTTAAGATAACGGGCAGTCTTTGGTTCATCCGACAATCGCTCTCTTTCTTTGGAAGAGTCGCCTGCAAGGAGATAAAAGCATAATACTGGAGTAAGGGTCAATGCTACAATAGTAGATGCAGCCAAAGCTACGATAAAAGTGATGCCAAGGGGTTTAAGCAATCTTCCTTCGATGCCACTTAGGAAAAACAATGGTAGAAAAGATGCGATGATAATAAGCGTGGAATTGAGGATGGGTTTTCTGACCTCTTTCGATGCCTCGAACACCACTTTAAAAATCGGCAGCTTCTCATCTTCTCTTTTGGCAGCATTTTCGCGTAGCCTCTTATAGACATTTTCCACATCTACTATTGCATCATCCACAAGCGACCCGATAGCAATGGCTATGCCTCCAAGAGTCATGGTATTGATGGTGAATCCCATGAAATAAAGAGCAATTAAGGTGACAATAATGGAGAGTGGTATAGCAATGACAGAGATAATAGTTGTGCGCATGTTCATCAGGAAGAAGAAAAGCACTATTATCACAAAGATAGCTCCTTCGAGCAGCGACTGCTGAAGATTGCTGACCGATTTAGATATAAAATTGCTTTGATTGAAAATTTCAGTGTCGAAGACAATGCCAGAGGGAAGTGAGGGGTGCAAGGCAAGAAGTTGATCAATGATTTTTTCCGAGAGGCCAATCGATCCGATTCCTGGTTGTTTAGTGACAGTGATGAGAACGGCATTATTAGTCTTTACACTTGCGGATCCTATTTTGGGAGTTTTGGCTCCGATGCGTATTTCTGCAATGTCGTCCAATCTTACGTGACCTCCTGCCTCGGTTTCTACAGAAGCCCGTCCTATTTCCTCAATGTCGTCGGTGGATATATTTCCCTTGACAAGATATTCATTGCCATATTCATAGATGATTCCGGCGGAAGCATTGACATTCATGTTGTCAGTGGCATTGGCCACATTGGACAACGACACACCAAAATGGCGCATTTTATCAGGATTCAGCAGTATTTGGTATTCCAGTTGCTCACCGCCAATAATCGACACCTGACTTACTCCGCTGATTGAAAGCAGACGAGGCTGAATGATTCGGTCGGCCACGCTCCTGAGTTGTCCTGAATCCCAACTGTCGCTCGTAAGGCCTATAATCATAATCTCTCCAAGAATCGAAGACTGCGGACCCATCATAGGCGAGCCTACATAAGAAGGGAGTTTGCCCTCTATCAAAGCAACTCGTTCACTGACAATCTGACGGGCGAGATGAGGATCCGTATCCCAGTCAAATTCAACCCAAACTATGGAAAACCCTGCAGCGGAGCTTGACCTGACACGTCTTACTCCCGAAGCACCATTGACAGCAGTTTCAATAGGAAAAGTCACAATTCGTTCCACTTCCTCGGGAGCCATGCCGGTTGCTTCAGTCATCACGGCAACAGTAGGGGCATTCAGATCCGGGAATATGTCAATTTCTGCTCTCAATGTCACAATCACGCCGGCAATTAGCAGTGCAAGGCTTGCCCAAAGCACAACCAGCCGATTGGAGAGTGACCAATGTATAATCTTATTAAGCATCTTGTATGGTCAAATATAGTTCTTACTTTAACACCCACCATATTCAGTGAAATCCAATCAGTGATTGTGTGTATGTCCCGGAACGGTTGTCGCGGAGGTTTCAGCCATTCTTACCACCTGAGCACCCTTCACCACCACTTTTTCTCCAGAGTCCAGACCACTGACGATTTCAATACGATTTCCATCCGTTGCACCAGTAGAAACCACGTGCTTTTCATATAGCCCATCTTCCAGTAAGGTGTATATGCACTTGTTTCCGCTGATTTCCACAATAGCATCCTTAGGCACAGACAGCACTTGGTGTCTCTTTCCCAAAGTTAGATAAATCTCAGCAAAAGATCCGGGAGATACTTTTCCATCATTGTCGAAAGAAAAATAGACTGGGATGTAGCCATTGTCGGCGATAGCAGAATCATAGGAAGATATTCTATTTCCGTTAAGGTCTTTCAGACAAATAATATCGGAAGATGACGCAAGTATGAAATTTGCCGACTCAATATTGGGCAGATGGGCTACATATTTCTCCGGCACATCAGCTCTCAGTGTCAGATGGATATTTCCGCTGACCAGCGCAATCGGTTGGCCAGCGTCAACAAATTCTCCAGATTTCACCAATAGTCTGGCAATGACTCCCGATTTCGGAGCAAAGACCGATGAGCTACCCTGCTGAGAGTTGCGAAGAGAGGCTTCGGCCTGTTCGTAGGCAGAACGAGCCTCATTATAAACTTGTGTGCTTACCACACCATCATCATGAAGAGGAGTCAACCGGTCAAGTTCCCGTTTTGCAGCATTTCTTGTCGCGGTAGCCTCTATTGATGGATTGCCACCTTGCACTGAAGCAGACTGGATTGATCCTATTTTATATCCTGAAGCGACTTTCATACCTACATTTGTTGAGGCTGAAAGTGTGAAAATTCCGCTACGTGTCGCGGTTATGGTAGCCTCGTCGGAAGGCATGGACTCTATTCTGCCTGATACAGCAATTACTTCAGAAAAGTCTCCAGCATCTATCGTTTCGGTTACAACTCCAAAAGCAATTGCCTTTGAAGCACTTAGTTTTATAAGGCTTTCATGTTCGCTTTGACTGTGTGCATGCTCTTCAGTTGCTTCTGCATCTGATTCATTGTCATTATGATGGAGGGAGCATCCGCATATCAAAATCAATGAGAATCCCAAAGTGATCTTCAATAAAGTGTGGTTTATATGGATTAGTGTCATTGCTCATATATTTTATATGATGCAAAGGTATAAAAAAAAGCTTGCAACTTAGTTGCAAGCTTTTTTAAAGAATAGAGATTTCCGTTAGAATGGGAAATTGATGCCAAGGTGCACATCCACATTGGGATTGAGCGGAATATGGTTTTTGTCCATCTTCAAAGCAGCATAGTCCATGCCGAGGTTGATGTTGAAACCCTTGTTGCCGAGGCTAAGGAGGAAGCCCCAGTTTGTACCGAATGTTCCGGTGGCACCGCTGACTGCCAATGCTATACCCTTGACAGGTTCAACATTAGCCGACAGGCGGAATTCAGTGTTGGGCACGATGGTGTTGAAATGGGTTGTGTTCATCAGACCGAAATGCAGTTTGTTGTAGAATGGGAACTTGTAGTCGACACCAGCACGGAAAGTACCCATAAGACCGACATTGACACCACCTACGTCGCCATTGTCTTCGAGTTCGTAAAGTTCAGAAAGGTCATCTACCAGTTTATCCCAGCTGTCGCCGTCATCTCCAATTTCGATAACATGACTGTCGGTCTCAAAAATTTGAGAGCCATTGGTGCTTGCCATCTGCACGGAATTGTATTTAAGCATGCCAAGGTCAGTGAGAGCAACTGAGAATACGAAGTCTTTCCATTCATAGGTAGCACCAAGGTCGAAGGCGAAACCAAATCCGTTGGGCGAATACTCAAGATCATCAGTGTTTACGCCACTTACGTATCTGTGACCTGTGCGTTCGTTGATTTCAGTTTCATATCTTAGTCCTTTCAGACCGAGTTTCATTTCGGCATTTGCAAGGGCTTTCCAGTTGTCTTGCTGTAGGTCAAGATGAAGGTCGTTGAAATTTGCCTCGCCGTAAGCAACGGGTAGAAGAGCCTTGAAGCTGATACCGGCGCGAAGTCCCGGCACTTGCTTGATGTCGCGGGAATGGTTAAGGGCAATTTCTGCATATGCATTTGCTCTAACTCTCAGATCTGTGATGTCGTAATCCTTGTTGCTGACACCTTCTTTCAGGAGAGAGAAGACGCTTTTGGGAAGATCAACACTCGCATTCTGGCGGACGTTGATGGCAATATTGTTGTAGCCACCAAAAGCTTTGAAACCGACCTGAATGATGTTGAGTTTGAAATCTTCGCTGAGTCGGCTTGTATTGCCAAGTTTGCCAAGAAATTCACTGGCATCCACACCAGGGTTGGTGAAGAGTACAGTCTTGCCATTCAGAGAGTATACGAAATCTGTGAGACTGAAATTGCTGCTTACACCCAGATCAACATTGCCGAGCGCGGGGAAACCTACATACCCATTGCGGTTGCCCATTGCGGGATTCATCTGCCAGCGCATGTTGTAGTTTTCCAGGAAATAACCTGTGGAAGATTCCTTTGCGGCGGCAGTCAGCATTGACGCCGAAGCAAGGAAAAGCGCAAGATGTTTTTTATTTATGATGTTCATTGCTGTTGAATTTGCTTTAGATTAGAATTTAGTTTCATAGTATCCATCCACTGTGATACGTACGTTTAGGAGTTCAATATATAGGTCGGGACCTATAGCTTCAGTATTGTCGGCATCATCCTGAGAGATTACAGCGCGGAATTTGATTCCGTCGAAATTGCGGATAGGACCGCTTGCTCCCTGAACTCTCAGGGAAACCGATTCGCCAGAGCAGAAAGCAGGCACTATGAAATTGCCATTGTCTTCAGTGACAGCAATAGTGTTGCCATACTTATCTACCGGATACACACTAAGTTGTACGGCAACGGGAATGTTTGTATTGCAATCGGCAGTCAGATTGATGTATTCGATGTTGATGTCATCAAGATCATCACTGCCCCATCCGTCTTCAGTGGTTTCATATACAATTTTTGAAGGACTTGCGAAACCAAGAGGAGCAGTAAAATCATAGTCGCCCTGGGCTTTTCCAATAGTGCCAATGGGGAAGTCGACAGCATGGCCAGCAAACTGGAGATTTTCAATATTGACGGTGATGCTTTCCGGAAGGCCACCTGCAGCGGAATTGGCAAGAATGTCGCCAAGGCCAGGGAATGCGACATAGTCATAGCCATCGTTGCGAGAACCAAAAGACAGGTTTGCGCCATTCTGGCTGATGTTGAAGAGGTCGCTTTCCGCAGTTGTGGTGTTTCCTCCTGAGAAATTGGATGTGAGCTTAATCTGGCCATAACCTTCAAGACCATAGGAACCGACAGGATTGTTGACGGAGATTGTGATATAAGGATTTGCAATGCGAATCTCAGTTTCCGGGCTGTCAAGGAAGTCAGGGAGGTCGTTGAGAGTAATCGGTTCGATGTTGATGTCGTCCATCTTATAATCGATGTCGCCGCTGAAACTTGCAATGTCGAAAGATGAGACGGTGTAGTCGATATCAAGAGTGAAGGGGTTGGGGATATTGACATTTGTGACTTTCAATTCAATCTCACCACTCTGGATGCCAACTTTACCCGAGATGTCAAGTTTGTGGTCGGTTAAAGCACCTTTTTCATTCAATTCAAGCCCCGTAGCCTCAAAAGAGAGTGAGGCTTTGCCGCTGGCGTCAACGGCAAGTTCAGGAATATTCAAGCATCCGGTTGAGGCATTGTAGGTAGTACCGGGGCAGGAAGCCGACAGTTTTTCAGTGTCGCACATAAGTCCCCATGGCATTGTGACAACAAGGTTTTTGAAAGCGACCTGATTGCCCGACATGATGGAAGAAGGCACCTGCAAGATAATCGAGACTGAGATAGGAGCCTTTGTCTTTATGTTTTCGAGCGATACAAGTGCAGCATCGACATTTTCCATCTTAAGAGTATATTCCTGCTCCGGAATTGTAGGAAGACTTACAGGAATTGTCATCTCCGGAATGGTGACACCCAAATCTGTGGGAAGTCCGCCGACCGGGACACTGACGCTTGTGGACGGGATGACGGGGGCGTTTACATGTATTCCATTGATCTGGAAGTCTGAAGTATTTATGTCGCCACCCTGCTGAAGGGCATATACCTCGTGTCCGTTGACTGTGATTTTTGTGATGTTTTCGTTGTCGTCAAGGTCAACCACATCGTCGAGAGTTATTTTTTCGAGATTGATAGGCACAGTGAGGTCGTTGACGTTAATGCGCGAAGTTGTGTCGATGTCAGAAAGATCGTACTTGTCGTCGACGCATGCAGTCATAACTGCCAATGCGGCGAATGGCAAGCAACCTTTCAGCATTGTTTTTTTGTTGAATTGCATAATATTGATATAGTAAGTTAAAAATGATTATTGGCTTTATTTTATGAAACGGAAGTCTTTATAGCAGTAATATTCTTATAGTTTTATTTTAATTTGCGTCTATATTTATTACAAAATTACTTATAATTTTTGTGTTTAACAAATTTTAAACAATTGTTTTTAACAATTTTTAACAACAAATCAACAAAAATTCTACTTTCCTTCTTTGGTGGGATATTAATAAACACATGACCATTATTGGTTTCAAACAGCAAAGGAGGACGCAATGAAGCATCCTCCTTTGGTAGTGAGATAAAACGTGTCGACCGTTATTCCGGTATGATTTGCTGAGGATAATCAGCAAGAACAGCCCGCGACCACTGCTCGAGTCTATTGCGCCATTCGGAGAGATTTTTTGGAGACTTCTTCTCCATCGCCGAGACGAAGTTGACATAGTATGTGATTTTTCCGTTGGAGTCAGGTTTGACTTCGACGAGATAGTTGAGGTCATCCTCACGAGTGCTGACCACATTCTCCGGATTCACCTGAATGCCGATGCCGAGGGTTTCGGTCATCTCAGGATATGCCTTTTCTGGAATGTTTGTGCCCCAGCTTCCAGCAAAACCATTATCAGCAAAAAAACCTTCACCGCCATCATCACCTATTTTCTGCACGCCGGTGCAGAAAATTTGGTCAGCACCAGATCCTTTAAGGAATATCTCGGCTGTGAAATAAGGATTGAGACCATATTGGGTGTAACGCTGAAGCATATCTACTTTTTTCCCGTTGATTTCCCAACCCTTGTCTTCAACTTCAATTATAGAACGTATTGGTCCAGAAGCTATGATGCGTTGAGTGCGGCTGCTTACAGTGTCGATGGTGGCTGGTTGTCCATTGGTAAGCCCCCTAAAACTGCCGGCAGCAACAGATTTACCCGCCCAAAGTATGTCGCGTCCGTATCCTTGCTCTGATTGTTCTGGGGTTGTGTAAAATCCAGTTGTCTCCAACTCCATCTGACGTTTTTTTTTGCCATAAAGGTCAATGCTCTGGCGGTTGTCGACATATATGCGCCAGGCATTAAGCATACTTTCCATCACAGCTCCATGGCCATAAATGGTGTTGTAGATAATGGAGTTGTTGGAATCTCCTGGATACGTAATTTCCTTAATTTTAGGGTATTTCTTTTTCTCGTCGCGAAGTTTGAGATAAGCCCTGGATTTTTGCTCAAAAGTCTGAGGTCCGATTGTGTCGTTGAGAGTTATTTTTATATGTTTAGTATATCCAGGATCAATGTTGAGAAGGAACACCAATTCATCAGCCACCCCATCCTGATCAAGGTCGTCGAGTTGGAACGGGATATCGTGAGAACCATATACGTTGGCAGTTTTCACGTCGCCATATTCTGCCAAAGGAATCACCACAGGTATTCCGACAACTCTTTCATCAAGAGGGTTTGTAAAGTCGAGCTGGAATCGTATTGGCTCAGCAGCATTTGCTGAAATTGCGCAGACTGCTGATAGAAATAATGCTGATTTTAGCTTCATGATATTTATGTCTTTATGAAAAAGAGTAATCAAGATATCCCTGAATACACTTGGGTACTCATGACTACTCTTGATTACTCTTGGAAACATTACAATTGGATTTTATTTTTTGAGGGAGCATTGCCAGCGCCAGGCGTTGGCAAGGGTCACCCCTACCGGGGTCTCGGCTTTCCAGCCGAGCACGTTGTTTGCTTTGTCGGGGATAGCCCAAATCTGCTCGATGTCACCTTCTCTGCGACCGCCAATTTTGTGAGGCACCGGAACACCGGTGGCTTTCTCAAAGTCATGGATAAGCTCCAGCACGGAGACACCACGACCAGTGCCGAGATTGAAAATCTCAATACTGTCGGTGTCTGCTTTATCAAGCATCCTGCGCATCGCCACGACATGAGCCTTTGCGAGATCAACGACATCGATGTAGTCGCGTATGCAGCTTCCGTCGGGCGTGTTGTAGTCATTGCCAAAGACGGTCAGCTCTTTGCGAATGCCAGCGGCAGCCTGGGTGAGATATGGCACGAGATTCTGCGGCACTCCGAGTGGAAGCTCGCCGATTTTAGCACTTGGATGAGCTCCGATAGGATTGAAATAGCGCAGGATAATGCTCTTGATAGGAGCCCCGCTATGCACATAGTCGGTGATAATCTCTTCAGAAATCTGCTTGGTGTTGCCGTAGGGAGATGTGGCAGGTTTGATTGGTGCTGTCTCATCGATGGGGTTCACGTCAGGTTCACCATAGACTGTGCAACTGCTTGAGAATACTATACCTTTCACTCCATATTCCGGCATACACTCAAGGAGGTTGATGAGAGTGTTGAGGTTGTTGCGATAGTAAAGGAGAGGTTTCTGGACACTTTCGCCTACTGCCTTTGAAGCAGCGAAGTTGATGATGCCTTTAATCCCGGGATTCTCCTCAAACAATTTGCGGAGAGTGTTGATGTCGGTGCAGTCACCTTCGACAAATACAGGTGCAACTCCGGTAATAGCTTCAATGCCCTTCAGCACTTCACGGTTGGAGTTTGACAGATTGTCGATTATTACCACTTCGTAACCTGCCTGTTGGAGTTCGACCACTGTGTGGCTTCCGATATATCCGGTGCCACCGGTCACTAATATTTTTGTTGCCATTACAATTTAATCCTTAACTATGAATTAAAATAGAGGGGTTGGATACACACCGGCATCTACAAGAGCCTTAAACTGAGCCACAGTGGCATCGCGGTCGGCAGCGAAAGTGACGCCAAACCATTTAGAAGGGGTCTGCACAACCTTCAGAGTGGCCTCGCCATTCCGAATAAGGTCGTTGACCACCGTTGGAATATAGAATTCAGATTTCAGTTCCTGGCCATGAGCCTCAAGGAATTTGACGAAAGCCTTTTCGCTATATCCGAAATAGTCGGGAGTGAATCCCCACATATTCATGCTCACACTGCTACCTGCCGGGAATGGTTTCTCTACTCCGTCTTCCACATAAATGAGTCCGTCTCCTTTACGTTGGATTTCATGGCACTCCTTGACTCCAGTCAGATATCCGTTGGCATCCACCTGGCAGAGACCTCGGCTCACTCCGCCATTTTCGCTCAGAGTGTTTTCAATCTTAAATCCGATCATGCAGTATTCGCCTTTTTTGCCATGAAGTTGGGTGAGAGTGTCGTAGGCAAGCTGAAAGCTCTCCGGACCATAGTAGTCATCGGCGTTGATGACCACAAAAGGCTCCTTGATAACATCCTTGGCCATCAAGACGGCATGGTTTGTTCCCCATGGTTTGGTGCGACCTTCAGGCACAGAGAAACCTTGCGGGAGATTGTTGATGTCCTGGAAGACGACCTCGACAGGTACATGACCTTCATATTTGGAAATAACTTTTTCGCGGAAATCTTTTTCGAAATCGTGACGAATCACGAAAACCACCTTGCCGAATCCGGCATGAAGAGCGTCGTAAACGCTATAGTCCATTATGGTTTCACCCGATGGGCCGAGAGAATCGAGTTGCTTCAGACCTCCATAGCGGCTTCCCATGCCGGCTGCGAGGATGAATAGTGTTGGTTTCATATCTTTTTATTATTTTGGATTATGTAGTATTGTTATTTTCTTAATTGTATCATGAGTTTGATAAAAAAGTCAAACATTACAAGTTTTGCATTGGCATTTCGGAGTATATCGTCGTGTGCTTTCTCAGTATCGCGCATGATTCTCTCCACGTTTCTATTGTTGATGAATGGAGAGAACCTTGTGTTGAACTGAGATTCGGTAGCAGTCATGACATTTAATTCAGGCACATTTAGATTGTAGATGAAACTTTCCCGGGTCAATCTGGTGCAATAAGCGAGAAATCTTCCATTTTTTTCTCTGCCCAAAGCAGCAATTGATTCGCTGAGCATTCGCATGGCGGCGACATTTCTGGCGTAGGCAAGTCTCATCATTTTTATAAAATAACCAGAGAACTCCAATATTTCACCCCCCTCGCCTGAAATGTCGAGAGCCTTGATCATGTTCCCCTCGGCGAGACGAGCCACTTCTTTGGCTTCCGCGCCATGGGTTCCCACATTTTCGAGAGCATTAGTCAATTCGTCTGGGGTGAGAGGTTTAAGGTTGAATCTTTGCGTGCGTGAGAAAATTGTGGGCAAAAGTTTGTCCGGCTCGTTGCTGACAAGAATGAATATTGTGTCGGGATAAGGCTCTTCAAGCAGTTTGAGCAAAGCGTTAGCGCAAGCCGGCAACATTCTTTCGGGCATCCATATGATGTAGGTCTTATATCGGTACGCGTAGGAAGAAAGTGCGGCAGTCCTTGAGATTTCATCGGCGTCATTACGATATATCACCGGCACCGTGTTGCCGGCATCAATAGCCCTGGCCCATTGTTCGGCAGGCATATAGGAATTGGTGTCGATAAAACTCTTCCATTGCTCAATAAATGAGTCTGTGGATTTCTTGTCGCCTCCAATACGTGGGAAAATATAATGTACGTCGGGGTTATTATTATGGTCGTTTTGTAGGCATGCCGGACACTTGCCACAGCTGTCGCCATCGGGAGTCCTGTTTTGGCAATAAATATAGTTGGTGAGAGCCCTTGCAAGCCGCATTTTGCCGATTCCGGCGTGGCCAGCGATAAGCAGGGCATGCGGTATTCGGTCGGCATCCACCAATTGTCGCAGAGATTGAATTGTGTTTCTATGTCCGGTTATATCCGAAAATTTCATACTTTTGATTACATCATATTCAATTTATCGCAAATTTACAAAAAAAATAAGGTCACACCAAATTTTTTTAGTAACTTTACGTTAAAATTTGTTTTGCAACCGACAACCGACTACAACCATGAC
This sequence comes from uncultured Sangeribacter sp., assembly GCA_964388725.1. GTDB lineage: Bacteria > Bacteroidota > Bacteroidia > Bacteroidales > Muribaculaceae > Lepagella. The sequence continues at coordinate 61,491 of CAYMBR010000001.1, forward strand.
ACCATTTCTTCAGACATTGGCAGAGGCTTACGCAGACACCACATCAGATCTTTCGGCACATCTATTCGTTTTTCCCGGACGTAGGGCAGGTGTGTTTTTCCTGAAACACCTTATAAATGCTGCGAAAGGAAGGGATATCATATTGCCTAAAGTAATGACAATGACCGATTTTGTGGAAAAAATCTGCGGAAAGCCTATGGCAGGCAAAATAGAATTGCTTTTCATATTATATCAGGCCTACTCGGGACTTCTCAAAGATAATGGGATGCAACAAGTGCCTGAGTTTGATGCCTTTCGCCGCTGGGGTGAAACTGCAATTTCCGATTTTAATGAGGTCGATATGCACGATGTGGATGCGGAGTCGATATTCAAGAATGTAAAAGACCTAAAGGAGATAAGCAGCAATTTCTTGACTGAAGAACAGTTAAAGGTGATGAATGAGTTTTTCGGTCAGGCCTACGATCCGGAAAATCTTGCCACAGATTTTTGGAAAAAATTCAACGACAGTGAAGACGGAGGTCTGCAGTCGAAATTCAGACTTCTTTGGCAGGTGCTTTCTCCGCTGTATGTCAAATATCACGCAACCCTTGAGAAAAAAGGACTTATATCTTCAGGTGGGGCATATAGATTGACAGCCGATGTTCTCAAACGCGGCTGGCCTTCGGATTTTAAAATAAATAAGGTGGTGATGGTGGGTTTTAATGCCCTTACGGCAACCGAACGAAGAATCTTTGATGCGCTGTCGGAGATCAGCGGAGAAGATGGAGAGCCATTTGCCGAATATTTCTGGGATGCCACCGGACCGGTGATATCCGACAGAAACTCCACGGCAGGGAGATATGTGGAGCACAATAAGAAAAGATGGCCTATGCCGGAATGGGCCAAGCCCTACATTTCGAAATCGGACACGGACTCACTTCCGGAAAATATAAGAGTGATTTCAGTGCCTTCCAATACTATGCAGATCAAGGTAGTCTCGGAGTTGCTCGATAAAATGTCGGCTCGCATCCCACATTCAGATTTCGACGATGCAAAGGTGGCAGTGGTTCTTCCGGATGAGCAACTCCTCATACCGATGCTTTATTCAGTGCCGGAATCGATAGGCGATGTCAATCTGACAATGGGGTATCCACTGCGTCTTTCCGCAGCCTATACTTTCGTGTCGTTGCTGCGTCGCATGCAGACCAACCGTAAAAAGTCAGGAAATGTGACTGGCTATTACTATAAGGATTTCAATATGGTATTGTCGCATCCGTTTAGCCGGGTTCTTTTCGGGAATGCAGTGTCGAAGGTAAAGGAATGGATAGCCACGCATCATAGATTTATCGTAGATATGATGGAAATCCGTGACATGTGTCCTCTTATGGCCAGCCTCTTCCGTCCTATCGATGAAGATGCAGATACGGAATCCACAGCCGCATGGCTTGACCTGATATTGAAGAATGTGTCGGATGCGTTTGTCAAGAACGAGGCAAAGACCCTCTCAAATGATGTAGACATTGCCAATATTTCTGTGTATAGGCAAGCTATCGGCAAGATGCTTGAGGTGACAGAGGAATATGATGTCAAGATGAATTGGCGCACCTTCCTGACTCTGACTGAAAGGTTGCTTTCTTCGGAGACTGTCAATTTTGAGGGTCAGCCATTGCGGGGACTTCAGGTGATGGGTATCCTTGAAACAAGGGCACTTGATTTCGAACGCATAATCATACCGTCGCTCAACGAGCGTATACTTCCGGCGCGTCGCAGGGTCAGGACATTTATATCCGACTCTTTGCGCAAAGCGTATGGTCTCCCACCGGTGAATTATTCGGAATCGCTTTTTGCATACTATTTTTTTCGCATGATTTCAAGGGCAAAAGAAGTTGAACTTTTGTTTGACTCTCGTTCTTCCGAAGGAGTAAAAAGTGGCGATGTCTCGCGCTATGTGCTTCAGCTGAAATATATGTATGCCAGAGAATCATTGAAGATAGAAACCCGCACATTTGACATTTCCAAATCCGAACTTCATCCAGGTCCCATATATAAGACCCCTGAAATTGTGGATGTGCTCCAGTCCTATCTGGACAAGAGTGAAAAAGGCAGAAACCTCTCGGCGACATCGCTGACAAAATACGTGAATTGCCAGCTGAGGTTTTATTTTGAGGAAATACTCAATATAAAGACAGATGAGCAATCTTCAGAATTTATTGATTCCATCACCCAAGGTTCAGTGATCCACGATGTGATGGAGGCAATCTATCTACCGGAAGACAAAAGAAAGATATACATTGATCATCCGATTGAGATAACGGTATCTCATGTGGATGAATGTCTGAAAAATGTGGGGAGAATAAAGAATATCATTCGTGAGAGCATCAACAAGCGATTCTATCACTTGCCGGAAGAAAAGCTCTGCAGGCCTTTGAAGGGATCTTCGGCACACGTGGCAAAGATTTTATGCAAGCAGGTGCTTGATATCCTTCGCTTTGACAGGATGCAGACGCCCTTTCTGCTTTTTGGAGTAGAAATAGGAGGCAATGTAGCCGTAGAAATTGGAGATGGAAAACTCGTCAACATGCGATATGCCATTGACAGGCTTGACTCGCAATTGCAGAACATTGATGGTTATCAACGGGAAATCATGCGCATAGTGGATTATAAGACGGGTATTGTGCACGCCAAGGCGGCTTCTATGCAAGACGTGTTTGACGGAAATGGAGAAGCCAAGAATATTCTCCAGATTTGGCTATATGCCAATATATTTGATGCTCTGCCTGATAAGAATTTCGATAAGAAAGGACAACGCCCCGAACTTTCCTTGTTTGACAACGACAGTGGTCTTCCAAAGGAACCGTATGCTCTTGAGTTCTATGAACTTGGTAAACTTTCAGGCGGAGAACATGTTTATCCTCGAGTGGCAGGCAAAATCCAGAAAGACCACCAAGAGCATAATTCTGATTTTCTTGGATTGCTTCAGACCATGCTCAAGCAATTGTTTGACATTAATGAACCATTCAGTCCTCCCGCAGATGAAAACAGATGTAAAGATTGTCCGTTTAAGACCATCTGCTGGCGCTGACCGATGTGGCGGATGAGACAAGTATTTTCAAATCTCAAAATTTTTTTGTAATTTTGCACCATGATTACAGCATCTCAGGAAAAAAAGGAAAATATAGCCGAATATCTGCTCTATATGTGGCAGATAGAAGACCTAATCAGGGCATTTGGCCTTGACATGGATAAAATAAAAGAGAATATCATCGACCGACACAAAGATCTCAGCGCAGAGCAAAGAAGTGAAATGACCGACTGGTATGAGTCGCTCATCGACATGATGCGCCGCGAAGGAGTGACGGAAAAAGGCCATCTCCAGCTAAATAAAAATGTCATTATAGCACTCGACGACTTGAATGCCCGACTTGTAAGCGATTCCAAATATGCCAAGTATGCTGCGGAATACTATAAGGTGCTTCCCCTGATAGTCGATTTGAGGTCGAAAGCTGGAGAAAACAAATCGGGGGAAATAGAAACCCTATTTAATTTTCTTTATGGAATTCTTTTGCTCAGGATGCAAGGGAAGAAAATTTCAAAAGAAACCCATGATGCCATAAGGGAGGTCTCGCATTTCATGGGTACTCTTGCAGCCTATTATAAAAAAGATTTCAACAACGAGCTTGAACTCGACTGACCTTAACTTAAGCATAATAACTTAAGAAAAATGTCTGAAGAACTTAATAAGGAAATATCGCGCCGCCGCACATTTGCCATCATATCGCATCCGGATGCAGGCAAAACGACGCTGACAGAAAAGCTGCTTCTATTCGGAGGAGCAATTCACGTAGCAGGTGCCGTGAAAAGCAATAAAATTAAGAAAACCGCCACCTCCGACTGGATGGAAATAGAAAAGCAGCGCGGTATATCTGTCGCCACATCGGTGATGGGATTCAACTATAAGGATTACAAAATCAATATTCTTGACACTCCAGGCCACCAGGATTTTGCCGAAGACACTTTCCGCACACTGACTGCAGTTGATTCTGTAATCATTGTAGTGGATGTGGCTAAAGGTGTCGAGACGCAGACTCGCCGGCTGATGGAGGTGTGCCGCATGAGAAACACTCCGGTCATCATCTTTGTCAACAAATTAGACCGTGAAGGAAGAGACCCCTTTGACATTCTCGACGAGCTTGAGCAGGAATTGAAGATTTCGGTTCGCCCGCTTTCGTGGCCCATAAATATAGGTGAAAAATTCAAGGGTGTCTATAATATATATGAGCATGGTCTTGACCTTTTCACTCCGTCTAAACAGACGATAAGCGAACGCGTGGAGATAGAGGATGTCAATTCTCCGGAGGTTGATAAACTTGTGGGGGAATCGGATGCCTCAAAACTTAGGGAAGACCTGGAACTTATAGAAGGGGTATATCCTGAATTCGACAAAGAGGCATATCTGCGCGGAGAGGTGGCCCCGGTCTTCTTCGGATCCGCACTCAATACATTTGGAGTCAAGGAATTGCTTGACTGCTTCTGCGAAATTGCCCCCGAACCCCAGCCAATAGAGGCTGTGGAGCGAGAGGTGAAACCTCAGGAAGAGGGCTTTTCGGGTTTCGTCTTCAAGATTCATGCCAATATGGACCCTAACCATCGCAGCTGCATAGCCTTCGTGAAAGTATGTAGTGGCAAATTCGAGCGTAATGTCAACTATAAGCACATACGCCTAAATAAGCTTTTAAAGTTTGCTGCTCCGACAGCCTTTATGGCTCAGAAAAAGAACATAGTGGATGAAGCATATCCAGGAGATATTGTAGGCATTCCCGACACAGGGAACTTTAAAATCGGAGATACCCTTACGTCGGGAGAAAACCTTCATTTCAAGGGACTCCCCTCTTTCTCGCCTGAAATGTTCAAATATCTGGAGAATGCAGATCCCATGAAAGCCAAACAATTGGATAAGGGCATCAATCAGTTGATGGATGAGGGTGTGGCCCAAATGTTCATCAACCAATTTAATGGCAGAAAGATTATCGGCACAGTCGGTCAACTTCAGTTTGAAGTGATTCAATATCGTCTTCTCCATGAATATGGAGCTCAGTGCCGTTGGGAACCGATAAGCCTCTATAAGGCCTGCTGGATAGAAAGCGACGACAATGAAGCCCTCGAGGCGTTCAAAAAACGCAAATATCAGTTTATGGCTAAAGATAAGGAGGGACGCGATGTCTTTATGGCCGACAGCAACTACGTGCTTCAAATGGCGCAGTCAGACTTTCCCAAGATCCGCTTCCACTTCGCGAGCGAATATTGAGCGAACCAATTTGTACATTCACGCGTTATCTTTTTATAAATTGATAATTTATAAAGAGATAACGCTATGAAAAAACTACTACTTTCTGCCGCCATTTTGTCTGTGTCCCTTTCCATTTTTGCACACACTCCTAATCGCCATGCGATTCTTTCAGATGTAGAATATTCAGGCATAGAAACGTCACGATTCCATTACGACGCAGACAGCCGACTCACAGCGGTCATAGATGATTTTTCACATGTGACGATTGATTATGATAATTTTTCAATGGGTGAGATTACCATTATCTTCGCTGACATGATTGGCTCCCAGAAAAATATAACCACTGTCACTATTGATGTAAATGGAATGCCCTGTCCGGTTGCAAACTTCGACACTTTCGATGAATTGACAGACGAATATCCTGAATATCCTGAATAAGCCGAAAATGTTTGCAGAATTCAAAAAAAAATTGTAATTTTGTGAGCTGTTAAAAAAATACAATAACAGCATGGAGACAAAATACATTTTTGTAACCGGAGGAGTGGTTTCCTCACTTGGGAAAGGTATCATATCTTCTTCTCTCGCGTGTCTGCTCAACGCACACGGCTATCGGGTCACCAACCAGAAGTTTGACCCCTATATCAACATCGACCCCGGAACTCTTAATCCTTATGAGCATGGTGAATGCTATGTGACCAACGATGGTTACGAGGCAGATCTTGACCTCGGTCATTATGAGAGGTTTACCAACGTACCCACTTCCCGCGCGAACAATATCACTACAGGAAGGGTCTATAAAAATGTAATTGAAAAGGAGCGTCGTGGCGATTATCTTGGCAAGACTGTGCAGATTATCCCCCATATCACAGACGAAATCAAAAGAAATGTGAAATTGCTCGGCGACACCGGGCGTTTTGACTTTGTTATTACGGAAATCGGAGGCACAGTAGGCGACATTGAGTCTCTACCATTTCTTGAGGCGGTCCGCCAGCTACGCTGGGAACTCGGCGATGATGCACTCGTGATTCATCTTACTTACGTTCCCTATCTTGCAGCTGCAAAAGAACTGAAGACAAAGCCGACACAGCACTCTGTAAAGCAACTGCAGCAGCTCGGTATACAGCCTGATATACTTGTGCTTCGCACAGAGCATGAAGTACCGGAGGGAATGAAAAATAAAATAGCACAGTTCTGCAATGTGACTCCAAATGCTGTCATCCAGTCGCTCGACTGTCCGAGTATATATGAGGTGCCAATAATGCTCCATGCCCAACATCTTGATGACATAGTAATCCGCAAGACAGGTCTTAAGTCGAATGGTGAGCCCATTATGCAACCATGGCTAAATTTTGTCGATAAAATTCACAATGCCAAAGAGGTAGTCACTATTGGTCTCGTTGGAAAATATGTGGAACTTCAGGACGCATACAAGTCAATCAACGAATCGCTCTTCCAGGCGGCCACCTACAATGACTATAAATTAAAACTTAAATACGTCCATAGCGAAAAACTCACAGACGAGAACGTCGACGAAATGCTTTCCGGGCTTGATGGAGTCATTATAGCCCCCGGATTTGGCAGTCGTGGTATTGAAGGCAAATTTGTGGCTCTCAAATGGTGTCGCAAAAACGACATTCCAACTTTCGGTATCTGTCTGGGAATGCAATGTATGGTGATAGAATATGCACGCAATGTGCTTGGATATGCAGATGCCAACAGCACGGAAATGAATCCGACAACAAGCCACAACGTCATAGACATGATGGAGGAGCAGAAACACATCTCCAATATGGGAGGCACCATGCGGCTTGGCGCCTACGAATGTAGGCTAAAACCCGGCAGTCTTGTGGCAGAAGCTTATGGGAAAACAGATGTCAGCGAACGCCATCGTCACCGCTACGAGTTTAATGATGCTTTTCGCGAGGAGTTCGAAAGAGCCGGATTGAAATGTGTGGGAGAGAATCCAAAGACCCATCTTGTCGAGGTGGTGGAGATTCCGTCGCAACGCTGGATGGTAGGCACACAGTATCATCCTGAATATTCAAGCACTGTGCTAAATCCGCATCCACTATTCCTCTCCTTTATCAGCGCTGCTATTGACTATCAAAAACAGAAAATATGAAAAGACAATTATTAGGCGCTGTCTCGGTGCTTGCATTTATATTCTCACAAGCAGCTGAGCCATTCTGGCTCGGTGGTGACATCTCCGGAACCACTGCCGATGAAGCCAGAGGACATTTCACAAAAAACGTCGATGGTGAAGTCACAGAAACCACTCAATTGATGAAAGACTATGGCATGAACGCCACCCGGCTTCGCGTGTGGGTAAATCCTCGGGGAGGATTCTGCTCTGCTGAGGATGTCCTTGTGATGGCAAAACGCAGTCAGGCTCTTGGGATGCCGGTGATGATTGATTTCCACTATTCCGACTGGTGGGCTGACCCAGGCAAACAAAACCCACCAAAATCATGGGAAGGACTTTCGTTGGAAGACACGGCAAGGGCACTTGCCGACCACACCAGAAGCGCCCTCCAGTTGCTAAAAGACAATGACATTGATGTGAAGTGGGTGCAAGTTGGCAATGAGACAACCCATGGGTTTCTTTGGCCAATGGGGCGATTTGAGGAAAATCCGGAAAATTACGCTCTTCTGACCAAAGTCGGCTGTGAGGCTGTGAAAGAGGTGTATCCGGATGCGAAGACCATCATACACCTCGATGATGGGTTCAACCAGGAACTCTACGACAGAGTGTTCGATTCCCTTAAAGCCAACGGAGTGGAATGGGACATCATCGGCATGAGCATATATCCATTCTGGGCGATGGATGGCAATAAAGAGGAAAGCGAGATAATGACTCTTGTGGATTCGATAGCCAACATCAATCATCTGAAGCAGAAATACGGAAGAGAGGTTATGATTGTGGAGACAGGTGTGGATGCTCGCGAGCCTGAAAAAGGTAAACAGTTTATCGATGCCCTCATCAAGGCAGCCAAAGAATTAACCGGCGGAGCATGCACAGGAGTTTTCTATTGGGCACCTGAGATTGATGCCGATGCAGCCTATCATCTTGGCGCATTTGCCAATGGCATGCCCACTGTAATCATGAATGCTTTCAAAGAAGCCGCACAATAATGGTAAGTGTCAACAATCTGACTATGGAATTTTCTGCGCGTCCGATTTTTTCGGACGCCAGTTTTGTCATAAACAAGAACGACAAAATCGGTCTTGCCGGCAAAAATGGTGCCGGCAAATCGACAATGCTCAAGATCATTGCCGGTCTGCAATCGCCATCATCTGGCACTGTCACAAAACCCTCCGAAGTCACTATTGGATATCTTCCTCAGCAGATGAAAATTGCCGATGATACATCTATCATCAATGAAGCCAAGAAAGCTTTTGCTCATCTTGAAGAGCACAAAACTAAACTTGAATATCTTAATCAGCAACTTGCGACAAGAACCGATTATGAGAGCAATTCCTATGCTGAACTCATCGAGAACATAGAATGTCTCAACGACCGGCTGTCGATGGAAGGGGCTGAAAATATGGATGCAGAGGTTGAAAAGACCTTGATAGGTCTTGGTTTTGCAAGAGAAGACTTCAATCGTCCCACATCGGAATTTTCCGGAGGATGGCGCATGCGGGTGGAACTTGCTAAAATTCTTCTGCGGAAACCGGATTTGTTGCTACTTGACGAACCAACCAACCACCTTGACATCGAGTCTATCCAGTGGTTGGAACAGTTTCTACAGACGAAAGCGCGTGCAGTCATGCTTGTCAGTCATGACCGTGCTTTTCTCGATAATGTTACGCGTCGCACCATAGAGATATCCTGTGGGAAGATTTATGACTATAAGGTGAGCTATACCCCCTATACTGAGCTTCGCAAAGAACGAGTGGAGCAACAGATGCGTGCATACGAGAATCAGCAGAAACAGATCGCCGACATTAAGGCTTTTATAGAAAGGTTTCGATATCAAGCCACCAAGGCCATACAGGTGCAAAGCCGCATAAAGCAGCTCGAAAAAATTGTGCCTATAGAGGTTGATGATGTGGACAACTCGCGTCTGCACCTTAAATTCCCACCGGCACCACGAAGTGGGGATTTCCCTCTGATACTTGAAGATGTGGGCAAAGCCTACGGAGATCATCAGGTGTTTGACCATGCGGAATTCCGTATTCGCAGAGGCGAAAAGGTGGCCTTTGTGGGAAAAAACGGAGAGGGCAAATCTACTTTGGTGAAATGCATCATGGGGGAGATCGACCATACCGGAACCCTTAAAATAGGTCATAATGTCAAGATAGGCTATTTTGCTCAGAATCAAGCACAGTTGCTTGATGAAAATTTAACGGTTTTTGAGACCATCGACAATGTTGCTGTTGGCGATATTCGTCTGAAAATACGTGATATTCTTGGGGCTTTTATGTTTGGTGGTGAAGCTTCCGACAAAAAGGTGAAGGTGCTTTCCGGCGGAGAGAAAACTCGCCTGGCTATGATCAAACTGCTGCTTGAACCAGTCAATTTCCTGATTCTCGACGAACCAACCAATCATCTTGACCTAAAGACGAAGGATATCCTTAAGGAGGCAATCAGGGATTTTGACGGAACGGTAATCGTAGTGAGCCATGACCGAGACTTTCTCGACGGACTTGTGGAGAAGGTGTATGAATTTGGTGGTGGCAGAGTCAAGGAAAACCTTGGAGGCATCTACGATTTTCTGCGCTCCAAGAATCTTGAAAGTCTTCGAGAACTCGAACTCTCGAAATCCACCACAACCAAGGACACAAATGCCCCCAAAGGTCAGACGAACTCAAAACCCTCTATTCATGACGAACTCCAACCCACCGAAAAGAAGCTTTCATATGCAGAACAGAAAGAGCGCGAAAGGGTGCTTCGAAGGGCAGAGAAAAAGGTAAAGGATGCCGAAGCGGAGATCACGCGTCTTGAGAATTTGCAAAAGGAGATAGAGACTAAAATATCAGCCGGTGACACATCGCAGGAAACACTTGATGCATACGCTAAAGCACAGAAAGACCTTGAAAACGGAATGTCGCTTTGGGAGCTTGCAACCATAGAACTTGAAGAAATAAAGTAATGGACTTAAATAATTTCGACACTTCTGTATCCCCCAAGGAGGATTTCTATCAATATTGCAACGGCGGATGGATGAAATCGCATCCGCTGACTGCTGAATATTCCCGATTCGGGATGTTTGACATGATGCGTGAGAATGCACGCGAGCAGCTTAAAGAGCTTATACTAAATCTGTCGCATCATGAAGACGCAAAGAAGCATGGGTCGATAGCTCAGAAAGTGAGCGATCTTTATGCATTGGGAATGGATGAGAAGCGACTCAACGAGGAAGGCTGGGCACCGCTTTGTCCGCTTCTTGAAAAAATTGCCAATGCGGATACCGATAATCATCTCGCGGAACTCCTTGCCTGGCAACATGGCGGAGTTGGCAGCAGTTTCTTCGGGAGTGGAGTCGGGACCGATGCCATGGACTCTAATATGAATATACTTCATATTGGAGAGGTTGGACTTGGTCTTGGCGACAGGGACTATTATCTTGAAAAAAGCGAGCAGACAGAGAAAATTCTCGAAGCATATCATGTATATGTGGTCAAAGCGATGCGACTTATCGGGTATGATGAGTCATCTGCCGAAAGGGTATGGAATTCAGTAATAAAGATTGAGACTGAGTTTGCTAAAAACAAAATGACAAGAGAAGAGCGTCGCAACCCACGTGCCCGCTACAATATTCTGACCATCGACGAGATTAATACGCGTTTCAGCAAATTCGACTGGGACACATATTTCGAGGGTCTTGGTTTGAATTGCGTTGACAAAGCCAACTTCGCAAACCCGGCCTTCATAGAGTTTCTGATGAATTATATCACGACACTCACAAGCCAGGAAATTAAAGATTACATGACTTTTGAGACTGTCAATGACGCCACCAATCTTCTTAGCGATGACTTCATCAACGCAAGTTTTGAACTCTACGACAGGGTGATGTGTGGAAAGGAAGAACTTGAGCCTCGTTGGAAACGTGCCATGGCAATTCCCAATTCCATGCTTGGAGAGGCTGTGGGAAAGCTATATGTGGAAAAATATTTCACTGAGGAGAATAAGGAATATATGAAAAACCTTGTGCACAATCTCATCACTTCGCTGGGCAATCATATCGACAATCTTCCCTGGATGAGCGATGAGACCAAAGCAAAGGCACGCGAAAAACTCTCCACTTTTGTGGTGAAAATCGGATATCCCGACAAATGGAAGGATTATTCAAAAATAAATGTGGATCCGGAAAAATCATATCTTGAAAATGTGCTTGAGGCATCTCGTTGGTATGTGAAAGACAACTATTTGAAACTCAACAAGCAAGTGGATAAGGAGGAATGGCATATGACACCACAGACTGTCAATGCCTACTATAATCCCACCACCAACGAAATCTGTTTTCCTGCTGCCATTCTCCAGCCACCATATTTTGACCCATCTGCTGATGATGCCCAGAATTATGGCGCAATAGGAGTTATAATTGGTCATGAGATGACCCATGGATTCGACGACAGTGGCCGACAGTTTGACAAGAACGGCAATCTTGATGACTGGTGGACGCAAGAGGATTCCGATCGATTTAAAACACTTGCCGACAAACTTGTGGAGCAGTTTGATGCCATTGAGGTAGCTCCCGGTGTTCATGCCAACGGACGGTTTACTCTTGGCGAGAACATAGCCGATCAGGGTGGGCTTCGCATTGCCCTGACCGCCTTTCTTGAAGCCTCATCGCATTCGATGATTGACTATGTGGATGGCTACTCCCCTATCCAGCGGTTTTATATATCTTATGCAAATGTATGGGCCGGCAATATACGTGAAGAAGAAATCAAGACGCGTACGAAAACCGACCCACATTCCCTTGGAAAATTGCGTGTGAACGCTACACTGCGAAATATCGACCAATTTTTTGAGGCTTTTTCCATTACACCGGGCGACCCTATGTGGCGGTCACCTTCCGAACGAGTTGTCATCTGGTGAAAACAAAAAATGCACGTTTATGATATTTTGTGCATAAAATTTTGACAAAATAGTGTGATTTTTAAAATTTTGGTGTCAAAATTTGGGTATTTGTGAAATTTTGTATAATTTTACGGCTCAGAAATTGCGGCGACACATGGAAACACATGTCGTCAACCTACAGGTAAATAATTATGGTAAACCAACTAAGAAGCTACGCCAGCACTTTTGGCCGACGTATGGCCGGTGCAAGAGCGTTGTGGCGTGCCAACGGAATGAAAGATGAGCAAATGGGCAAACCGATAATAGCGGTAGTAAACTCATTTACCCAATTTGTGCCAGGACATACACATCTTCACGAAATCGGTCAGATAGTGAAGAAGGAGATAGAAAAACTCGGATGTTTTGCTGCGGAATTCAGCACCATTGCAATCGATGATGGCATTGCCATGGGGCATGACGGCATGCTCTATTCCCTACCCTCCCGCGACCTTATAGCAGATTCGGTGGAATATATGGTAAATGCCCATAAGGCAGATGCCATGATATGCGTCAGCAACTGCGATAAAGTGACTCCAGGCATGCTTATGGCAGCCATGCGCCTAAACATTCCGGCAATATTTGTGTCGGGAGGTCCGATGGAGGCCGGTGTAGTAGACGGCAAGAAGGTTGACCTCATTAATATTATGGTGGATTCAGCCGATGACTCCAAATCTGATGAGGAAGTGATGGCCCTTGAGAAAAATGGATGTCCAACCTGTGGCTCATGTTCCGGTATGTTTACGGCAAACTCCATGAACTCACTCAACGAGGCTATTGGACTTGCCTTGCCTGGCAACGGTACGATTGTGGCAACTCATGCCAACCGCATAGAACTCTTCAGAAAGGCTGCACGTCAGTTGGTAGAGAATACCTATAAATATTATAGGGATGGCGACGAAAGTGTGCTTCCTCGCAATATAGCCTCACGCGAGGCCATGCTGAATGCCATGACCCTCGACATTTCAATGGGAGGAAGTACCAACACCGTGCTCCATCTTCTTGCAATTGCCAATGAGGCAGGCGCCAAATTCTCGATGGATGACATCGATATGCTTTCGCGCAAGACGCCGGTGCTTTGCAAAGTTGCCCCCAACAGCAGTTATCATATAGAAGACGTAAACCGTGCCGGAGGTATACTTTCAATAATGAAGCAACTTGCAGATGCAAATCTTGTCGATGTGGGTGTCAAACGTGTGGATGGTCTAACTCTGGGCGAGGCAATCGATAAGTTTGCTGTAGGAGGCAAGGACTATAGTGAAGAGGCGGATAACCTTTGGCATTCGGCAACCGGTCATCGCCACACCACTGAGATGGGAAGCCAATCGAATACATACAAAGAACTCGATACTGACCATACGGAAGGTTGCATACGAGACTGCGAACACGCATACGTAAAAGATGGTGGCCTGGCCGTATTGAAAGGCAACATTGCAAAAGATGGATGTGTGGTCAAGACCGCTGGCGTGGATGAGAGCATATTCAAATTCTCCGGTCCCGCCAAGGTGTTCAATTCGCAGGAAGAGGCAGTGGATGGTATCCTTTCCGACAAGGTGAAGAGTGGAGATGTCGTTGTGATTCTTTATGAGGGGCCCAAGGGTGGACCCGGTATGCAGGAGATGCTCTACCCTACCAGCTATATAAAAAGCAAACATCTCGGCAAAGAATGTGCGTTGATTACAGATGGCAGATTTTCAGGGGGCACTTCAGGGCTGTCGATCGGACATATATCGCCAGAGGCAGCAGCCGGCGGCAACGTGGCATTGATAAAGGATGGAGATATAATAGATATCGACATTCCAGCAAGAAGCATCAATTTGCGTATTTCAGATAAGGAACTTGAAGCGCGTCGCAATGAAGAATCAGCCCATGGTATCCTGGCGTTTACTCCTCGCAATCGTGAGCGTTATGTTAGCCGCGCATTAAAGGCATACGCAGCTTCGGTAACATCAGCCGACAAGGGTGGAGTGAGGACAGAATTATAAGATAAGTTTAGATTCCAAAGATTCCATTATGAATGAAAAGATGACAGGCAGTGAAATTCTGCTCCGTGCACTTGTGGATCAGGGAGTTGATGAGATATTCGGATACCCCGGTGGCACAATAATGCCGGTATATGACAGTCTGTATGATTATAGCGACAAGATAAAGCATTATTTGGCACGCCACGAGCAAGGTGCGATACATGCAGCGGAAGGATATGCAAGAGTGTCGGGTAAAACAGGGGTCGTATTTGTCACTTCGGGACCTGGTGCGATGAATCTTCTGACAGGGCTCAATGACGCACTGATCGACAGCACACCGATAGTGGCTGTCACCGGACAAGTGGCGACACCATTTCTTGGGAAAGACGCCTTCCAGGAATCGGATGTGGTTAGCGCGACCCTGCCCGTGACCAAGTGGACAATCCAGGTGCGCCATGCCGGAGATATTTCGAAGATAGTGTCCAAGGCTTTCTATATAGCGAATTCCGGTCGACCCGGACCAGTGGTGATTGATCTCACGAAAGATGCACAGACGGAATTGGCTGAATATAAATATGAGCCGTGTGAGTTTATACGTAGCTACGACCCGGATCCGCTGATTCCTGAGCAAACGATAGAGAAAGCTGCCGAAATCATCAATAAAGCAGAAAGGCCACTTATTCTGTCGGGTCATGGCGTGACCATAGCAAAAGCTGAGGATGAACTGATTGAATTGGCGGAAAAGGCCGACATCCCAGTAGGTTTCACCATGCTTGGACTTTCGGCGATGCCATCTGATCATCGGCTGAATAAGGGGATGCTTGGCATGCACGGCAACTTAGGACCAAACATTAATACCAACAAGGCTGACGTGATATTGGCAATTGGCATGAGGTTTGACGATCGGGTGACGGGAAATGTGAAGAAATATGCACCTAATGCTACCATTATTCATGTCGACATAGACGCAAGTGAGTTTGACAAAACCATAAAGAGTCAGCTTCATATACATGCGTCGGCAAAAAGGGCATTAGACCAACTTTTGCCATTAATCAAAAAAGCCAATCATGAGGAATGGATAAAATCTTTCGAGCGGCATGAAAAAGTAGAGGAAGAAAGGGTTAAATCACGCGAGATCAACGCTTCGACAGAAGATGGCAAAATGCTGATGGGAGAGGTTGTCAGCAAGGTTAGCAAAGCCTATGGCGATGATGCTATTCTCGTGACAGACGTTGGTCAAAATCAGATGTTCTCAGTAAGATATTTTGGTTTCAAGTCTCGCAGAAGCATTGTATCCTCTGGAGGTCTTGGGACAATGGGATTCGGACTTCCGGCATCGATAGGAGCGAAAATCGCCAAACCAGAGCGAAATGTGGTGCTTTTTGTAGGCGATGGCGGCCTGCAAATGACAATAGAAGAACTGGGTGTGATCATGGAATATAATGTTGGTGTCAAGATTGTATTGCTCAACAATAATTTCCTTGGCAATGTGCGCCAGTGGCAGCATTTATTCTTTAAGGGGCGTTTCAGTGCAACTCCTATGATCAATCCTGACTTTGTAGCGCTTGCGGGAGCCTATGGAATTGCGGGCCAAAATGTTGCTCACAGGGATTGCCTTGATAAAGCCATTGAGAAGATGGCAAATCATAAAGGTGCATATTTGCTTAATGTGAATATAGATGAGACCGACATGGTGTTTCCTATGACTCCAGGCGGCATGGGAGTGGATGAAATCATGCTCAGCGAAACAGAATTCTATAAACCCGTATAAAAGGAGCAGAAATGGACAATCAACTTTTCACAATAACAGTATTCACTGAAAACCAAGTGAGTCTGCTTCATCAGATTTCCATGATATTCAGTCGCAGGTGTCTTAATATAGAGAGCCTGACGGTGAGCGCATGTTCCATAGAGGGAGTGCATAAATTCACCATCACCTGCAATAGCAACCGAGAGATGATGGAGCATGTGGTGAAACAAATCGAGAAACGAATAGACGTGCTGAAGGCATTTGTGCACACGGATGATGAGATAATCTTCCAGGAAGTGGCACTCTACAAGCTTCCCACATCAAGCATGCTCGACAACGATATAGAAAGCATAGTAAGAAACCATGGGGCAAGAGTGCTAGAAATTCATCCCGAATACACGATTTTTGAGAAAACCGGACATACCGATGAGATAAAGCAGCTTTTCGACAAGCTTCTGCCGCTTGGACTTCGCCAGTTTGTAAGGTCCGGGCGTGTGGCGGTGACAAAGTCTCCGGTCGAAAGAGTCGATGAGTATCTCGACAAACAAGAGAAGAGATTGGCAAGAGTAAAAAATATAAACCAATATAAAAGTAATTATGGCAAAACTTAAATTCGGTGAAGTTGAAGAAACTGTCATCACCCGCGAGGAATTCCCGGTGGAGAAAGCCCGCGAAATACTGAAAGATGAAACCATAGCAGTTCTCGGTTACGGAGTGCAGGGCCCTGGTCAGAGCATGAACCTTCGTGACAACGGTTTTAATGTGATCGTTGGTCAGAGAGAAGGGAAGACCTTCGATAAGGCAGTGGCCGACGGTTGGGTGCCGGGCGAAACCCTGTTTTCAATAGCAGAGGCATGCGAGAAAGCCAGCATCATCATGTGTCTGCTTTCAGATGCCGCAGTCATCTCCGTATGGCCCACAATCAAGAAATATCTGACACCAGGGAAAGCCCTCTATTTCTCACATGGTTTTGCCATTGCTTGGCCCGACCGAACAGGAGTAGTAGCTCCCAAAGATGTGGATCTCATTCTTGTTGCGCCAAAAGGATCGGGAACATCGCTCCGCACCATGTTTCTTGAAGGACGCGGTCTGAACTCCAGCTATGCAGTGGAGCAGGATTACACCGGACGTGCTCTCGAGCGCACTCTCGCCCTTGCTATCGGCATCGGCTCCGGCTACATCTTTGAGACCACTTTCAAACGCGAGGCCTATTCCGACTTGACAGGTGAACGCGGTTCGCTGATGGGAGCCATTCAGGGTCTTTTGGCTGCTCAGTATGAGGTGCTTCGCGAGAAAGGCCACTCCCCTTCTGAGGCCTTCAATGAGACGGTGGAGGAACTTACCCAGTCGCTGATGCCGCTTTTCGCAGCGAAAGGAATGGACTGGATGTATGCCAACTGTTCGACAACTGCGCAGCGTGGTGCACTTGATTGGATGGGTCCATTCCATGATGCAATCAAGCCTGTAGTGGAAAAGCTCTACGAAAGCGTTGCATCCGGCGAGGAGGCGCAGCATTCGATCGACTCCAACTCCAAGCCCGGCTATAGAGAAGGTCTTGAGAAAGAACTAAAAGACCTGCGTGAAAGCGAAATGTGGCAGGTTGGTGCGGTAGTCCGTCAGCTAAGACCTGAAAACAACTAAGGCGTATATAGGTATATCCGCAAATTAGCTACAGAATGAAGAGGAATTTCGAATGAAATTCCTCTTTTTAATAAAAAAATAAAAAAAGAGGAGAATAAGATATGATTTTCCGAAAAAAAGAACTATATTTGCAGTCGGAAAAAGACAATTTGGTCTCAAAAATCGATAACTAACGAAAATGATAGAAACGATAACCTCTCTCGACAATCAGATACTGCTGTTTTTCAATGGTCATCACACTCCATTCCTTGATGAGTTTATGTCGCTCATCACCGGAAAATGGATTTGGATACCTTTCTATTTGTTGCTCATAGACTTGCTTTTTAAGAAACTCGGACCTAAGAAAGCAGGCCTTGCATTATTGGCAGTCGTGCTTGCAATTGTAATGACCGACCAGATATGTGCAAGTGTCATACGTCCGATTGCGGCAAGACTCCGTCCCTGCAATCCTGACAACCCAATATTTGAGTATATCACTATAGTCAAGGGAATTGTGCCCGGAGGATATAGCTGGCCCTCTTGCCATGGCGCCAACACATTTGCCCTGGCAATTTTGCTCTCGTTCGTATTCAGGATGAGGATTTTCACAATTGGCATCTTTGCATGGGCGATACTCGTAAGCATTTCCCGTCTATATCTTGGAGTACACTACCCCACTGACATTTTATGTGGGGCTGCATTCGGAAGTGTATTCGGATATCTCTCCTATGTAATAGTAGGAAATTTGTCGGTTTCAGCTCTCAGGTTGTTTACGTCAATCCGTCAGTCGTTTTTGCCAAGATGAAAAGAATAAGATATATAATGGCCATATTGTGTGCCATGTCGATTACATCCGGTCTTTATTCACAAAGGCCGGATTTGTATTGGGGTGTTGATATGTCGGCGGTGTTCGACAACCGGGAGGGAGACACCCGGTATGCCGCAGCCAAGACATTTTTTCAGACACAATTGTCGCCGGAAATAGGCATCAGTTTGTATGGCGGTCGTCATCTTGTGGCCGGAGGCGTCGTATGGACTCAGCCTATCGGGTGCGAATGGGAAGGCCATCGGATTTCACCTACGCTATATTACCGATATCAGAACAAGGGTTTGAAGTTTGCAATCGGAATGTTCGGGAAAGACCAGCTATATTCGGAAATGCCCAACTATATCTGGAATGACTCAGTGAATTATTTCCAGAGAAATGTTCGCGGTGCAATGATTGGATATAAGAATGACAATGGCTATTTCCAAGCCATAATCGATTGGCGCGGGATGCAGACGAATACACAGCGTGAGGCGTTCAACATAATAGCCACAGGAGAGCGGACTTATTCCCATGGTAAATTCCTATGGGGAGGAGTCGCCATGATGAATCATCTTGCCCTTGACGGGTCGGAGCATATCGGACAGCATGTTGTTGATAATTTCATATATAATCCCTATGTGGGCATCAACGTAGCTAAAATGGTGGCATCACCGCTCGACACATGTAGCTTCAGGATCGGAGCACTGGGCGGCCTTACACGCGACCGCGGAGACATGGATTGGAAAACACCTGTCGGTGTATGGGCAGACTTTGACATAATGTGGAAATTTCTTGAATTGAAAAATACCTTTTATGCAGGAGGTAAATTGTTCCCCTACTATGGTCATTATGGGGTTAGCCTTGATCAAGGTGAACCTTACTATGCAGCGTCGCTCTACAACCGCACGTCGGTGTCAGTGTGGTTTCTAAGGAGAAAGTTTATGTCGCTGAAGGGCTCGCTTGATTTCAACGTGGCGCCATCACATTTCAATTTCTATCAGCGAGTGATATTGCAATTTTCAATCTAACTTGAATGCTTTTGGGGGAATTTTTAACTTTTATGAGGATATTATTTGCATATATGAAGAAATTTTAATATTTTTGCATATTGTAAACGACTAACCGATTAGAATAATCTAATACGAAAATATATACATAACAATCATGAAGGTTTTAAACAAACTGACCGCGCCGAAAGCCACGGCTCCTGAGAGAATCATCCAGTTTGGCGAGGGGAATTTTCTCCGCGCATTCGTTGACTGGATTGTGAAAAACATGAACGATGCCACTGATTTCAACTCGTCGGTGGTGGTGCTACAGGGCACTCCTGATGACTTCGCAATGAAGTTGCTCTCCTCCCAAGATTTTCTCTATCATGTCAACCTGCAAGGACGCCTGAATGGCGAAATCGTGAATTCTTTCAAGAGAGTTGACGTAATCAGCCGTGGACTCAGCCCATGGGGACAGCATGACGCAGTGCTCGGGCTTGCAGTGCAGCCAGAGATAAGATTCGTAATATCGAATACCACAGAGGCTGGCATTGCATTTGACCCGGAATGCAAGCTCACAGATACCCCGCCTGCATCATATCCGGCAAAGCTGACCCAGATTCTATATGCCCGCTACAAAGCCTTCAACGGCGATCCGAAGAAAGGCCTCATCATCATGCCATGTGAGCTTATCTTCGAAAACGGACACCATCTCAAGAAATTCATCAACGACTATATCGACCTTTGGAAAGAGTCGCTCGGATCTGACTATGAAGGTTTCAAGAACTGGTTTAACACCTACAACTATGTGTGCGCAACTCTTGTGGACCGCATCGTTCCGGGATTCCCGAGAAAGGAAATAGCCAATATCCAGGAGAAACTTGGCTATAAAGACAACGTTGTGGTTCAGGGCGAAGCATTCCATGTTTGGGTGATAGAGCGTCCGGAAAACATGAGTATCGAGGAACTCCGCGCTGAATTCCCCGCAGAAAAGGCAGGGCTGAATGTGATAATCACTGACTCGGAGGCTCCCTATCATGAGAGGAAGGTGACCTTACTCAATGGTCCTCACACTGTGCTCTCACCGGTAAGCTATCTGAGCGGTGTCGATATCGTTCGCGATGCGTGCAACCATCCTGTGATTGGCAAATACATCCACAAAGTGCAGTTTGACGAACTTATGCAGACGCTAAATCTGCCGATGGATGAGCTTAAGGCATACGGCGAAAG
Source organism: uncultured Sangeribacter sp. (assembly GCA_964388725.1). Lineage (GTDB taxonomy): Bacteria > Bacteroidota > Bacteroidia > Bacteroidales > Muribaculaceae > Lepagella. The sequence goes on from CAYMBR010000001.1 coordinate 82,184, forward strand.
CGTGCTTGAACGTTTCAATAATCCGTTTGTCGACCATCAGGTGACATCAATCATGCTCAATTCATTCCCGAAATATCAGACCCGAGATCTTCCCGGAGTGAAGACTTATCTCGAACGCAAGGGCGAACTCCCGAAAGGCCTTGTGCTTGGTCTTGCAGCAATCATCACTTACTATAAGGGAGGCAAACGCGAAGACGGAGCACCAATCCAGCCTAAAGACGACCAGAAGATCATGGATCTTCTTACAGAACTCTGGGCCACAGGTGACATCCGCAAGGTGGCTGAGGGTGTGCTCGCTGCTGATGAACTCATCTGGAAAGAACACGGCGACCTTAACAAGATCCCTGGCCTGACCGACCTCATCGTTGAATACCTCGACAGCATTCAGAGCAAAGGCATGCTGGCAACTGTGGAAAGTATCCTATAATTCAATACACTATTAACAATGCACGATGCACAATCACAAGCATTATGCATATTTATTGAGAATGTATATTAAGAAAATATAGTAAAGTTACATGATGCATAATGCACGAAAAAAGTGCATTATGCATTGTGTGTATTTTCAATAAAAGAAATGAAGGATTATATAAAGATAAATCCGGCCGACAATGTGGCAGTGGCGATAAATCCGCTCAAAACAGGTCAATATGTTGACGTGGAAGGATTGAAATTCTCCCTTGTAGCAGATATTCCGGCTGGTCATAAATTCGCTCTTAAGGGTATCAAGAAGGGAGAAAATATCATCAAATATGGTTTCCCGATTGGACACGCCAAACATGACATATCGCTTGGAGCCTTCCTCGACGACCACGACATAAAGACAAATCTTGCCGGACAGTTGGATTATTCTGATGTGAAGAGAAAACCGGTGGAAAAATGCCATTGCAAAGGAGGAGAACGCACTTTCGAAGGTTATCTCCGAAGCAACGGAGAGGTCGGCGTGCGAAATGAAATTTGGGTGATTCCTACAGTGGGCTGTGTCAATGGCATAGTGAAGCAGATTGTAGACCGCCTTAATGCAGAGACCGGAGCTGAGGGAGTAGATGGAATCTTCGGATTCCCACACAATTATGGCTGCTCGCAGCTTGGCGATGACCATGAAAACACAAAGAAGATACTTCGCGACATGGTGTACCATCCAAATGCCGGCGGCATTCTTGTCGTAGGACTTGGATGCGAAAACAACCAGCCCAAGGTGTTTGAGGAATTTTGTGGTGATTATGACCGCAACCGGGTGAAATTCATGGTCTGTCAGGAAGTTGAAGGCAATGAGGTGGAATATGGAGTAAAAGTTCTGCGCGAACTTTATGAAAATGCAAAGCATGATGTAAGAAGCACACAGCCTGCTTCAAAGCTTCGCATCGGACTGAAGTGTGGCGGCAGCGACGGATTTTCTGGAATCACTGCCAATCCTTTGCTCGGAGAATTTTCAGATTTCCTTTGTGACTGTCAAGGTGGAACCACCGTACTGACTGAGGTCCCTGAGATGTTTGGTGCCGAGACAATACTGATGCAGAGATGTGCCAACGACCAGCTTCTTGATGAGACAGTAACCCTCATCAATGACTTCAAGGGATATTTCCTAAGCCATGGCGAACCTGTGGGAGAAAACCCATCTCCAGGCAATAAGGCCGGTGGTATTTCAACCCTCGAGGAGAAAGCCCTCGGATGCACTCAAAAGAGCGGTAAGAGCGAAGTGAAGGGTGTGCTGGCCTACGGCGACCGCATCAAGAACTCCGGACTAAATTTGCTTTCCGCCCCGGGCAATGACCTTGTTGCCTCCACTGCATTGGCTGCCGCCGGTTGCCAGATAGTGCTGTTCACTACCGGACGAGGCACTCCTTTTGGTACGTTTGTGCCAACTGCCAAGGTGTCTACCAACAGCGGACTTGCAAGAAGAAAACCCGACTGGATTGATTTCAATGCAGGAGTCCTTGTGGAGGATGCCAATATGAAGGATGTGGCTGCAAAGTTTGCCGATTTTGTGCTTGCGGTGGCAAGTGGAGAGAAAGTGCATTCTGAGAAAGCCGGTATCCACGAGATTGCCATTTTCAAGAATGGAGTGACACTATAAAATTAATAATTAAGAATAAAAATTAAGAATAAAAAATAAAAGATATAGATATGAAACCATTCATGGATGAAAATTTTCTGTTGCAGACTGAGACTGCACAGAAACTCTATCACGAGCATGCGGCAAAAATGCCCATCATCGACTATCACTGCCATCTGATTCCAAAGATGGTGGCTGACGACCACCGATTCTCATCAATCACTGAGATCTGGCTTGGTGGTGACCACTACAAATGGCGTGCGATGCGCAGCAACGGAGTTGAAGAGCGCTTCTGCACAGGCAAGGACACTTCCGACTGGGAGAAATTCGAGAAGTGGGCGGAGACCGTGCCTTATACCTTCCGCAATCCTCTTTATCATTGGACACACCTCGAGTTGAAGACAGCCTTTGGCATTGACAAACTGCTGAACCCTGAGACTGCAAAGGAAATTTTCGACGAGTGCAACGACAAGCTTCGCAATGACCCCAATATGACAGCCCGCGGACTTATGCGTCGCTACAATGTGGAGACTGTATGCACCACCGACGACCCTGCTGATTCTCTTGAATATCACAAGCAGGTGAAGGAGTCTGGATTTGAGATCAAAATGCTCCCCACATGGCGTCCCGACAAGGCAATGGCAGTGGATAAACCTGCTGAATACCGCGAATATATCGCAAAACTCGGAGAGGCAGCCGGAGTAGAAATTCGCACATTCAACGACCTCGTGGATGCACTCCAGAAGCGTCACGACTTCTTCGAGGAAATGGGATGTCGTCTTTCCGACCATGGCATCGAGGAATTCTATGCTGAGGAATATACCCAGCCGGAAATCGATGCAATGTTTGCCAAGATAATAAATGGTGGCGAACTGACTCCGGAAGAAGTTGACAAGTTCAAGAGCGCGATGATGATAGTATTCGGCGAGATGGACTATGAAAGCGGCTGGACTCAGCAATTCCATTATGGAGCTATCCGCGACAACAACTCAAAGATGTTCAAGCTTCTTGGACCCGACACTGGCTTTGACTCAATCGGTGAGTTCAACACTGCCAAGAAATGCGCAAAATATCTCGACAAACTCAACAGCCGTGGCAAACTTACCAAGACAATTCTCTACAATCTGAATCCATGTGCGAATGAAGTCATGGCCACGATGCTCGGCAACTTCCAGGACGGAAGCGTTGCAGGCAAGATTCAGCTCGGCTCCGGATGGTGGTTCCTTGACCAGAAAGACGGTATGCAGAAGCAGATGAATGCCCTTTCTCTTCTTGGTCTGCTCAGCCGCTTCGTGGGTATGCTGACCGACAGCCGCTCGTTCCTATCCTATCCGCGTCATGAATATTTCCGCCGCACTCTCTGCAACCTTGTAGGCAATGATATTGAAAACGGAGAAATCCCTTACACCGGTTACGAGGAGAAACGAGTCAACCAGATGATCGAAGATATCTGCTACAATAACGCTAAAAACTACTTCAAGTTCTAATCATGGCAAATACCTCAAAACTGGCTGAGGCAAACCAGAAGATGACGAATTTCAGATGGACAATCTGTCTTCTCCTCTTCCTTGCCACCACGGTCAACTACATGGACCGTCAGGTGCTGTCGCTCACCTGGAAAGAGTTTATATCACCGGAATTCCACTGGACAGACACCAACTATGGCTTGATTACAGCGGTATTCTCAATTGTGTATGCAATAGCAAATCTGATAGCAGGCCGCTTCATCGACTGGATGGGTACAAAGAAAGGATACGTGTGGGCCATCGGTGTTTGGTCGGCGGGCGCCTGCCTGCATGCGGTATGCGGAATCGCAACAGAGGGATATTTCAACATATTCAAAGGTATGCATCTTGAAAGTGCTCAGGCTCTTGTCGAGGCATCGGCCGATGTGGCTGTCGCTATCGCAACAGTGTCTGTATGGTTTTTCCTTGCTGCTCGCACCATTCTTGCACTTGGCGAGGCCGGCAACTTCCCGGCAGCAATCAAGGTGACGGCCGAATACTTCCCGAAACGTGACCGTGCATACGCCACCTCCATTTTCAATGCCGGATCTGCAGTAGGTGCACTTGTGGCCCCCTTCACCATCGGCCCACTTGCCAAGTTCTTCCAAGGAATAGGCTGGGGCAACGGCTGGGAAATGGCATTCATCATCATCGGTGCTCTTGGTTTTGTGTGGATGGGCTTCTGGGTTTTCCTTTATAAGGAACCGGCGAAGAATCCTCACGTGAATGCAGCCGAACTTGCCTATATCGAGCAAGACAATGACTCTGGTGAGTCTGCAAAAGAAAAGGCAGAGACAGAAGATAGCGAGACAGCCACTATTCCATTCTTCCAGTGTTTCAAATATCCGCAGACATGGGCAGTATTCTTCGGAAAATTCCTTACCGACGGTGTATGGTGGTTCTTCCTCTTCTGGACACCGGCCTATATTGTCGATGTATTTAAGCTTTCCACTTCAGAAGGAGAAGGCATGTTGATGATATTCGTGCTTTATCTTATCACGATGCTTTCAATCTATGGCGGTAAGTTGCCATCTATCTTTATCGACAATGCAGCAAAGAAAGGTATCACAATCGACCCCTACAAGGCACGCATGAAGGCAATGTTTATCTTTGCGTTGTTCCCACTCCTTGCTCTTCTTGCCCAGCCGTTGAGTTCAGTTTCCAACTGGTTGCCTATTATTATAATAGGTATAGCCGGTGCAGCCCACCAGTCGTGGAGTGCCAATATCTATTCCGTAGTAGGCGATATGTTCCCTAAGAGCACGATTGCTACAATCATCGGCATCGGCGGTATGGCCGGCGGTCTTGGATCCTTCCTGATTAATTATGGGTCTGGCACACTTTTCGATTATGCAGCCCAGGTGAACATGTCGTTTATGAGTTTCACTGGCAAGCCGGCAGGTTATTTCATAGTATTCTGCATTTGCGGAGTTGCATATCTCGTCGGATGGTGCATCATGAAACTCCTTGTTCCGCGCTATAAGAAAATTGAAGTTGCTTGATTAATTTTTCATTTGCGAGATTGAAAATGAAGAAAATAAGTGTATTACTGCTCGCGTTGGCAGCGATGCTGCCAGCGCGAGTTGTTGCCCAAGAGCAGACCGACACCATCACGATATGGATGGCTGGAGACTCTACGATGGCCAACAAACCGATTGACGACGAGAAGCAGGAGCGCGGATGGGGCCAGATGCTTCAGATGATGCTCCAGGGACCTGTAAAGGTAAGCAACCATGCTCTCAACGGACGCAGTTCAAAGTCGTTTATTGAAGAAGGTCATTGGGACAAGATGATGGCAGGTGTCAAGAAAGGCGATTACGTCATCATTCAATTCGGTCATAATGATGAGAAGGTTGACAAACCGGACCGTGGCACATACCCGGGTGGCACATTCGACGAGACCCTCACCCGCATGGTGAAGGATGTCAAGAAGAAAGGTGCCAATCCTATATTGATGAATTCGATTGTGAGGCGCAATTTCCCATCTCAGGAGGTAGACAACACCAAGGATGTCAGCGATGAGCCAAAGGAAAAGGCTGGCCCGAAGAATGTCGATCCAAAGAATGAGGGTGATATTCTTGTGGATACTCACGGCGATTACCTTCTTTCGCCAAAGAATGTGGCAAAAAAGCAAAAGGTTACATTCATCGACCTAAATGCCGGCACCCACAATCTTGTGCAGTATCTCGGACCGCAGAAATCCAAGTCAATCTATATGTGGATACCAGAAGGGAAATATAAATTTTGTCCGAAAGGAAAGATAGACAACACCCATCTGAATATCTATGGTGCCAGCGTGATAGCGCGTATGGCAGCCGACTCTCTTGCCAAGTGTGTTCCGGCTCTTGCCCAATATGTAATTCCGCAGGAAAATGCCCGTGAGATGGAATATAAAGTCACAGACATGGCCGTATATGCCAACGACAGCACTACCCTACAGACGGAAGCAATTCAGAATGTGATTGACATAGCCGAGAGAAACGGCGGTGGCAAGATTGTTTTCCCGGCAGGTACATATCTCACGGGAGCTCTCTTCTTCAAGCCCGGCACAAGACTTGTTCTTGAAAAAGGTGCTAAGATAAAGGGTTCGGACGACATTGAGAATTTCCCATTGATCCCTTCGAGAATGGAGGGCAAGAGCATCTACTACTATGCAGCCCTTATCAATGCCTATTTCGTGAAGGATTTTGAAATAACGGGCGAAGGAACAATAGATGGAAATGGCTATGTGTATTGGCGCGATTTCTGGACCAACCGCGACCGTGCAGTGGCAGCCGGACGTGAATGGACCAATCTGGAAGCCCACCGACCGAGGCTTGTCTTCCTCTGGGGTTGCGACAACCTGAAGATTTCGGGAGTACACCTTCAGAATTCTCCATTCTGGACCACCCATCTCTACAATTGCAATGATGTGCTGATTGAAAATTGCAAGATCACTGCTCCCAGAGACGGCGATTTACGTGCACCAAGCAGCGATGCGCTCGACCTTGATGCCTGCAAGAGAGTTGTGGTGAGAAACTGCTACCTCAATTGCGACGATGACGGGGTTTGCCTCAAAGGTGGAAAGGGTGTATATTCCAACAGGATGATGGACAACGGAATCTGCGAAGATATTCTTGTGGAAAACTGCGAGTTTGGAAAAAATCTCCATGGAGTTCTGACGCTCGGCAGCGAATGTTTCCATGCAAAGAATGTAACTGTGAGAAATTGCAAGATTGACATCAATGCGTCGATACTTCGGCTGAAGATGCGTCCCGACACCTGGCAGACCTATGAGGACATAGTGATCGAAAACATCACTGGCAATTGCGGCACCGTGGTCGACATGAAGCCATGGCGCCAATTCTTCACACTCGACGGAAGCAACGAGGAGCCAATTGGAATAGTACGCAACATAAGAATCGAGAATCTTGATGTGAATTGCAATACATTCTGCCACATTCAGGGCAATCCCGGCGATAAGGTGGAGAATTTCGTCTTTAAAAATGTGAATGCAAAGGCCCAGGATCCTTCTCTGACTGTGGTGGCATATTCTACAATCAAGTTTGAAGACTGTACTCTCGACGAGAAGCCGTACAACCCTAAGGCGGAACGTCTTGATCTCCCTGAAGAAAACGAATACGACAAATATTAAGAATCCCATATCATCATGAAGAAAACAATTTTAACTCTAATAGCGGCATGTGTATGTGGCATTGCTGCCCAGGCGGAGGGTATTGCTGAAAGAGCCCAGAAGGCTTGGACCGACATTTACCCCCAGGTGGAAGCCCGCATCAAAGCCCCTACATTCCGCGACAAGGATTACAACATCCTTGACTTTGATAAAACGACAAAGAAAAAAGGAAAAAAGGCAGCGGCAAAAAGTGCTGATTTCCTTTATACGGATATGATCAACAGTGCCATCAAGAAATGCAACGCCGATGGCGGCGGTCGGGTTATAGTGCCTGCCGGAACGTATCTGACCGGACCTATCCATTTGCTCAGCAATGTGAATCTGCATCTTGAGGAAGGAGCCACTCTCCTCTTCACATTTGATCTTTCCAAATATTATCCGATGGTGCTCACGCGCTGGGAAGGTATGGATTGCTATAACTATTCTCCGATGATCTATGCCTACAAGCAGGAGAACATTGCCATCACTGGTAAAGGCACCATCGATGGCGGTGCGAGTCGCGACAACTGGTGGGGAATGGTAGGAAATGAGAAATGGGGTTGGAAGCAGGGTCAGGAGACCCAACGCCGCGGACGCCGCATACTCCAGGAATGGAATGAAAGCGGTGTTGATGTCTACGAACGCCGCATGGGCCAAGGCTACGGCATGCGAGTGCAGCTTGTCAATCCTGTGGATTGCAAGAATGTGCTCATTGAGGATGTCACTATGCTCCGCTCCGCATTTTGGGTAATGCACCCACTGCGTTGCCAGAATGTGACAGTGAGAGGTGTCCATGTCCAAAACGATGGTCCCAACGGCGACGGATGTGATCCGGAATCTTGCAAGGACGTGCTTATCGAAAGATGTTATTTCGACACGGGCGACGACTGCATAGCCATCAAGAGCGGACGCAACCGCGACGGTCTTCGCTGGGCAATGCCGAGCGAGAACATTATAGTACGCGACTGCTACATGAAGAATGGCCATGGTGGCGTGGTGGTAGGAAGCGAGATTTCAGGCGGCTACAAGAATCTGTTTGTGGAAAACTGCAAGATGGACAGCCCGGAACTTGAAAGAGTGATCCGAATCAAGACCAACCCCTGTCGTGGCGGCGTTATTGAGGATATTTATGTCCGCAACGTTGAGGTTGGACAATGCAAGGAAGCTGTGCTGAAGATAAATCTCGACTATGAACCGAATGAGATGTGCAAGCGTGCTTACCCCCCGACGGTGCGCAATGTTTATCTTGAAAACGTAATATGCGAAAAGAGTAAGTATGGTGTCTATATCATTGGCCTCGAAGACAAGTGTAATGTTTATGACATCGAACTCAAGGATTGCAACTTCAATGGAGTGGCAGATGGCAACAAACTGACAGGAGAATTCCGTGATGTAGTGTTCGACAATCTTAAGATCAATGGTGTGCAGGCATTGTATGGCAAGCCCCTTGGCTATAAGATGGCGCTTTCTGAGATGCTCCGCAATCCGCAGAGCGAGACAATTGATGTCAATGGTGTGAAATGGAGTTACGCCGCCGGAGTAGAAATTGAGGGCATTCTTGCCGCTGCTCAGGAATATAATGACCCACAGATGCTCGAATATGCACTTCACTATGCAGATTTCTTCACCAATCCCGACGGATCCATCAAGGCATTCAAGAAGTCTGCCCACAACATTGACAATGTGAAGGGTGGCACAGTATTGCTCAAGGCACTCGACATCACCGGCGACAATAAGTATCGCATGGCAGCCGACACAATCTATAGCCAGCTGCTTGAGCAACCCCGCACAAAATCCAAGAATTTCTGGCATAAGGATATCTATCCCTGGCAGGCATGGCTTGATGGTCTTTATATGGGTCAGCCGTTCTATGCTGAATACGTCAACCGTTATCTGAATTCAGATCCGAAACTTTGGGACGACATTGCCAACCAGTTTATAACTGTAGGCAAGAAGACCTACGATAAGAAAACCGGACTTTATCGCCACGCCTGGGACGAGAAGAAGAAGCAGTTCTGGGCCGACAAGAAGACCGGACAGTCGCAGCATGCGTGGGGACGCGCAATGGGCTGGTATGTTTGGGCACTGACCGATGTCCTCGAGAAGATGCCTGCCGATCATCCGAAGCGTGCTGAAATGCTTAAACTCTACAAGAGTGTGGTAGATGGCATTGTTAAGTATCAGGATCCGAAGTCGGGCGTATGGTATCAGGTGATGGATGAGCCGGGCAAGAAAGGCAACTATCTTGAGGCTACAGCAACGGCAATGTTTGTATATAACATGCTTCGCGGTGTTCGTCTCGGACTTCTCGACAAGTCTTATCTTGCGCCTGCAAAGAAAGGCTACGAGGGTATGGTGGAGACCTTTGTCAAGGAAAATCCCGACGGCACAATCTCTCTGACCAACTGCTGTGCAGTGGCAGGTCTCGGTGGAGGCAAGGATCAGCGTCGCGATGGATCGTATGAATATTACCTTAGCGAGCCAATCCGCGACAATGATGCCAAGGGTGTAGGTCCATTCATCCTCGGAAGTATTGAATATGATATGTTTTCAAAATGATGAAAGTAAAGGATATCATTATAGTCAACAGTGTAGTCGTCGCGACGGGTTGTCTCGCCGCGACGACACTGCTTCCGTCTTGCGCTGAGGCGAGTGCGAAAATCGACCGTGTGGCTCTGGTGAACCGCAACAATCCTCATCTTACTGTGGTTGATACTCTTGCTTCGCTGACTGTGGGCAATGGTGGTTTTGCATTCACGGCCGATATCACAGGACTCCAGACTTTTCCTGAGGCATATTCTAAAGGAGTGCCCCTTGGCACGATGAGCGATTGGGGTTGGCACAGTTATCCGAATGTGGACAGTCTTCTGTTTGAAGAGACTCTCAAGGAGTATGATTTCGGCAGAGGAAGAGGGGAACTTTATTCCACTCAGATAAAGGATGACGCAAGAAAGAAAGCAGCTTGCGACTATTATCGTGTGAATCCGCATCGTCTGCACTTGGGTGCCTTGGGTTTCCAGGGAATGGACATCGATGCTATTGATGGAATAGACCAGACACTTGATATGTGGGAGGGTGCGATACATTCCAGATTCAATATCGACGGAAATGAAATCAGGGTCAAGACTTCCGTGGATCCGGAACTCGACATGGTGGCTGCAACTATTTCAGATGCAAAGCGTCATGCAGTGGCATTGCGTCTGCCGTATCCCACCGGCCAACATAGCGATGATGGGTGCGACTGGGATGCAGACTCGCTGCATACCTCAGAGATAGTGTTGTCAGAACCCGGAAAGGCTGTGGTGAAGCACTCTCTCGACACCACGAGCTACTATATAACACTCAACTGGGAAGGACAGACAACGGCAGAAAAACAGGGAGCAAATACTGTGGTTATTACTCCAGATGCTGATAATTGGAGTGTGACTGCACAATTTGCAGAATCAATGGGCGATGGCAGCAATCCTACAGCGGAAAGTGCCCATAAGGCATCTGCTGAATATTGGGAAAGTTTCTGGAAAAACGGTGGTGTGGTGGATTTCAGCGAATGTACCGACCCAAGAGCTAAAGAACTCGAAAGAAGAGTTGTTCTTTCTCAATATCTTCTTGCCACCAACTGCGCAGGGACTACTCCACCCCAGGAGACCGGGCTCACCTATAATTCATGGTTTGGAAAGTTTCATCTTGAAATGATATGGTGGCATCAGGCTCAGTTCGCGCTCTATGGTCATGAGGATCTTCTTGCAAGAACATTGCCCTGGTATGAGAAAGCCCGGGATAATGCCAAATCTATTGCCGAGCGTCAGGGCTTTGAGGGAGTGAGATGGATGAAGATGACTGATCCCTCTTCCATTGAGGCACCGTCGAGTGTGGGCAGTTTTCTTATATGGCAGCAGCCGCATATCATTTATCTGGCTGAACTCCTGTATAGGGCAAATCCAAATGAAGAGACTCTGAAGCAATATTATCCATTGATTGAGGAAACAGCCCAATTTATGGCCTCTTTTGCCGACTGGGATGAGGCGAGCGGAAGATATGTGCTGAAGGGAATTATTCCCGCGCAGGAAACTCTCAAGGCATCTGAAACTGTGAATCCACCATTTGAACTTTCCTACTGGTATTTCGGTCTCAACACCGCCCAGAAATGGAGGGAAAGAATGGGACTGGACAGAAATCCCGATTGGGATAAGGTTGTCAATGGCCTTTCGCATCTGGCAGCAAAGGATTCCCTTTATCTTGCTGCAGAGACAGCACCCCAGACATACGAGGATATTCGCTTCACCTCCGACCACATGGCGGTGCTCGGTTCTTTGGGAATTCTTCCGACATCTCCGCTGGCAGAGCCGGACATACTAAACAACACTTTCGACTGGGTGTATGACAACTGGAACTGGGACAAGACATGGGGCTGGGATTATCCTACCACAGCAATGTGTGCGGTAAGGGTTGGTGAGCCGGAAAAGGCCATCAATGCTCTTCTCATGGACAAACGCACCAATACCTATCTTCCCAATGGTCATAATTTCCAGGACAACCGTTTGCGTTGCTACCTTCCCGGCAACGGAGGTCTGTTGACGGCTGTTGCACTCATGACCGCCGGTTGGGATGGCTGCGAAGTTGAGAATCCCGGTTTCCCGAAAGATGGAACGTGGAATGTAAAATGGGAGGGAATCAAGCCTCTTCCTTGATACCATATCAATGATACCATGAAATTTAACCGCAAAAGTATATTGATAGTGTTGGCGACACTCGGTCTCAATGCAGGGACCGAGGCCGCCGACCTACATTATACACCAATGGGCAGTTCGGTGGAATGTATAAATGGCACTGTTAAATTCAACAGGGCTCTTTATGGCGCTCATACCGGATTTCGTGTGGATTGTTCGGATTTTCCTGAATTTGGTATTTATATGCCAAATATGGGTGGAAACATCAAATTCAATCTTCAGGAGGGAGATTGTCGGGCTGTCTACACTCCGGGGAGGATGGATTATAGTCAGGGAGGTGTGAATCTTCAGGTCCAGGTGGGAAGATCAGAAGACATGATAATATGGAGATTCACCAATACTAACAAAGAAAAAACAGACATCACATTCCGCTATGGCGGTGCATCCGGCAAGAGGTTTTCACGTGAGGGAGACCTTGGAGTAGATAAGCCAGATTGCTTCGATTTTAAAGAAGAAAACTGCGAGGGGAATGAATTTCATAAAGAAAAAGACAGGGTGATAGTGGATTTTGGCACAAAAACTCATTATACCGCCACTCTACTGACCGGCAATGCGGAAATCAAAATCACGAAAACCCCATCGCTCGAAGGAAAATTCTCACTCTCCCCCGGACAAACTAAATATATCGCGTTTTTCCCAGGAAGAGCGGAATATAAGTATAAGCAGCTTTCCTCGCTATTTAATAATGCAGAAAAGGAAAGAGACAATCTTGCATCGAGTGTGGTTTTCGATGCTCCGGATGAGTGGCTCAAACCTGTCGGAGGTGCGCTTGCCATAGCTGGTGATGCCATCTGGAGCGGCGAGGTCTGGCTACATGGTTCCATTGGTTGGCGCACTCCTCATCTTGGCTGGCGGGGGGCATACACCGGTGATGCCATTGGGCGGCACGACAGGGCAAAAACGCATTTCTATAACTACGCAAATAATCAAATCGACAACATACCCTCCATTTATCAGCATCCGCAACAGGATACTGCCCTGAATTTGGCACGGGCAAGGAAAGTGTGGGGCACTCCAATGTATAGCGACGGCTATATTTGCAGAAGACCTGGTCATAAAAATGAGATGTCACACTATGACATGAATATGGTGTATGTGGATGCCATGCTTCGTCATTTCCGTCATACCGGCGACAAGGAGGCAATGAGACACCTCTTCCCTACCCTGCAACGTCATCTTGAGTGGGAAAGGAAAAATTTTGATTCTGACGGAGATGGTCTCTATGATGCCTATTGCTGTATCTGGGCAAGCGATGCCCTTTACTACAACGGAGGGAAGGTTACGCATTCATCTGCCTATAATGCCTTTGCCAATCGGCTTGCGGCTCAGGTGGCGCGACAAATTGGAGAGGATCCGACCCCTTACGAGCGCGAGGCAAACAAAATAGAAAATGCCATAGATTCTGCCCTTTGGATAGCCGATAAAGGGCACTGGGCTGAGTATCAGGATGTGATGGGTCTCGGAAGGATTCATGACAAACCTGCCCTTTGGACAATCTATCATGCAATTGACTCAGAAATTGTTGATCCGCTGAATGCTTACGCTGCCACAGTGTATGTGGATCAATATATACCCCATATTCCCGTGGCCACAGTGGATGGCAAACAACTTTACACTCTTTCTACAACCAATTGGAAACCATATTCATGGAGTATCAACAATGTGGCGATAGCTGAAGTCATGCACACAGCCCTTGCCTATTGGCAGTCCGGGCGTGCAGACGAGGCTTACGAGTTGATGAAGGGAGTGGCATATGATAATATGCTTGGCGGAGCATCGCCGTTGAATTTCGGGCAAATCAGCCGTTTTGACGCAGCTCGCGGTGAGTGCTACCGTGATTTTGCCGATCCCATTGGGGTATGGAGCCGAGCTCTGACTGAGGGTCTTTATGGAATTCGCCCGGACTTGCTTTCGGAAAATCCTCATATTGATTTGATTCCTGGTTTCCCTTCGGATTGGAATGATGCTTCGGTTGCTCTTCCTGACTTTTCATATTCATTCAGAAAGAACGGCAATTTTGCGTCTTATCATATAGAAAATAAGTATAATGGAAGTCCGGTGGTAATACTTCGTGTAAATGGACAAGGCGTTAAAAATGTTTCTGTAGAGGGCAACTCTGCGGATTGGCAATCCCTCGACAATTCAGTTGGATATCCGCGAATTGCAATCGAAATTCCATTTGAAAATAGAAATGAGGCCGAAGTGGAGATTGAGTACGGATCTGAAGTCACTCCGATACCAACCGGTATGGCTCGCAAGGAAGGTCCTGTTCTGTTCCGGGAAGTTACCGATGGCCGTTTGAAATGGTTTATTGCTGAGGTAGAGTCAAAACAGCCGACAAGAAATTTAAGTGAAGGATTTGAAGATGTGAGGCCGTCTGATTGCCGGGCAATAGATCTAACGGGAATATACAATGCCAATGTGTCGGATATCTTCAAAAATGAATATCTCAGTCCGCGTCCGCTGACCACTACCCTGCAGATACCCAAGCAGGGAATTGGCGAATGGTGCCACCCCACAATGACAGCGGAAATAGATGACTCGGGACTGAGAGAAATTGTGGCTAAAAATGGAGGTGTGTTTAAGTCAGATTCTGGAATACCCTTCAGGATGAATGCTGAAGGCAACAACATAGCCTATACATCGCTATGGGACAATTATCCGGATTCTTTGGCGGTGGATTTGTCTGGCAAAGCAAGCCATATATATCTCGCAATGGCCGGCAGTACTAACCACATGCAGTGGGGATTACCAAATGGTGTGGTTGAAATAGAATATAGCGATGGCGTTCTGCAAAGTTTCTTCCTCGAAAATCCAACCACATGGGCTCCGATAGAGCAGGATTTCTATACCGACGGATACGCCTTTGCCCAGCCTGATAATTTGCCTCTGCCTATCCGGTTCAGTTTTGAAGACGGGATGCAGGGCCGGAATCTGGGCGAATTGAAAGGCATTTCGGGAGTAGAGCCGAGACGGATTCCGGGAGGCGCGGGTGTGTTGCTTGATATTCCTTTGGATTCGGGAAAAGAGCTAAACAGGCTGACATTAAAGACTTTATCCAATGATGTGGTGATAGGACTGATGTCGGTGACATTGCAGGATTAATTGAGAATTTAGAATTGAGAAAATTAATACAACTATAATATCATGAAAAGAAGAATAAAAAGGCTATCGTATGCCGGACTGTTGGTATGTCTGCCGCTATTGGCATTTGGGCAACCCTCCCCTACCGACTGGTATGACATTACGACAGTGAATAAACCGTTTGTACGCTGGTGGTGGCATGGCAGTGCCGTTGATCCCGAAGGTTTGACCTTCAATCTTGAGGAATTCGCCCGCCAGGGACTCGGCGGCGTCGAGATAACACCCATCTATGGTGTCCAGGGTAATGAAGCCAACGACATTGACTATCTATCCGACAAGTGGATGGATATGCTTAGGCATGTTGCGGATGAAAGCAAGCGTCTTGGCCTGCAACCGGAAATGAACAATGGCACAGGATGGCCATTCGGAGGTCCGGAGGTGACAGAGGCAGAAAGTGCGCAGAAACTGATTATCCGCAAATGGGATGTGGCATCGGGCAAGAAAATCGAAGGTAAGATTGAGCCGGAAGATGCAAAGCAACTCAATGTGGCCAAAGTTGAGAAGATAATGGCTGTAGATGGCGACACCCGTCTCGATATAACCGACAAACTTGCCAAAGATGGCACTCTCAACTGGAAAGCCCCAAAGAAAGGAGATTGGAAGGTCTATGCTCTGTTTGCAGGACGCACATTTCAGAAAGTGAAGCGGGCTGCTCCCGGTGGAGAAGGCTATGTGGTGAACCACTACGACAGCGTGGCCGTGAAGAAATATCTCGACCGCTTCGACCGGGCGTTTGCCGGACGTGAGGATATTTTCCCAAAAGTTTTGTTTAATGACTCCTACGAGGTCTATGGTTCCGACTGGACCGTGGGACTGTTTGAGGAGTTTGCCAAAGACCATGGCTATCGCCTTGAGCAGTATCTTCCGGAATTTGCCGACACCAAGAATCAGACCGAATTGCGCGGAAGGATAGTGCGCGACTATCGGCAGACCCTTGCGAGGGTGCTACGTGAGAATTTCACAGATGTCTGGACACGATGGGCACATTCCCATGGAGCGGGAATCCGCAATCAGAGCCATGGCAGTCCTGCAAATATCCTTGATCTTTATGCCATTGTTGACATACCGGAATGTGAATCGTTCGGACGTTCAGACCTGAATATTCCCGGACTTCATCCTACAGGCCCATTCAAATCAAGCGATGCCGATCCGGCAGTCTTGAAGTTCGCTTCATCAGCAGCCCACATAGCGGGAAAACCGCTGGTTTCGGCAGAGACACTGACCTGGCTGACTCAGCATTTCCACACATCGCTATCTGTGGCAAAGCCGGAGATAGACCAGATGCTCGCATCGGGTGTTAACCACATGTTTTTCCACGGTGCCACATACTCACCCAAGGGTGTTGCCTTCCCAGGATGGCTTTTCTATGCTTCAGTAAATATGTCGCCCACAAATACAATATGGACAGATGCTGATGGCCTGTTTAATTACATAGCAAGATGTCAGGCGTTCCTGACAGCTGGAACTCCAGACTCCGACGTACTACTCTATTTCCCAATTGATGACATCTGGCAACGTCAGGATGGCATCTACATGATGTTTGCCATCCACAGTATGGACCAGACAATGCCCGATGTGAAGCAATGGGTAGGAGAACTCGTTAATGCTGGCCTTGATCCGGATTATCTGTCGGATGCGCTCGTTGCGGATCTGTCGGTTGCAGAGGATGGGTCCATTGTGTCGAAAGGTGGCAATGTGTATAAGTCGATCATTATTCCGCCGGTGAAATATATGCCGGTGGCGACTTTGGAGGCTTTGAAGAACCTAAAAGATCAGGGGGGCAACGTTATTTTTGTGGAGAAGTTGCCAGTGGATGTCCCAGGCCTCGGAAATCTTGAAGAAAGAAGGGCTAAATTAAATGAATTGAAATGTGAGCTGGCAGCTCCTGCCAAGGATATGCAGGCAGCCATAAGGATGACAGGGGCGAAGCCTGAGCCATTGCGCGGCGACGGCGTTTCACTGTTGCGCCGTGTCAATGAACTTGGTGGTCACAACTATTTCCTTGCTGTCTTGACCGATATACATCTTGATGGTTGGCAGACGCTTGCCACACCCTCGGAAAGTGTCATGATTTTTGACCCTCTGACCGGAAAGAAGGGTAAGGCAATGAGCCGCAAAGGCGCCAATGGAAATACAGAGGTCTTTCTTCAGGCGGCTCCCGGACAAACATTGCTTCTGAAGACTTTCCCCGCAAATGTTGAGGTCCCTGATTGGGCTTATTATACCAAAATGGCATCTCCTGTCGTTATAGATAAAGGATGGAGCATCGAATTCATCAATAGTGAGCCTTCAATTGAGGGAGTGTTTGCAACCGACACTCTGACAGCCTGGACAAACCTGCCGGTTGATGCTGCCAAGGTAAACACCGCAACTGCCCGCTATAAAGTGGACTTTGAGTTGCCGGAGGGCATCAATGCCGATGAGTGGGTTCTTGACCTCGGCGATCTCCGCGAGAGCGCAGTGGTAACTGTAAATGGAAACGATGCCGGGAAAGTCTGGAGTGTGCCTTTCACAATTGAGATTGGGAAATGGCTTAGCCCGGGCAAAAACACTCTTGAGATTGACGTCACCAATCTTCCGGCCAATAGGATTGCGGATTATGACCGCAGCGGCAAGAAATGGCGCATTTTCAAGGATGCCAATATTGCGAATGTTGACGGTTCGAAGCTGAATGACTATTCGGGATGGGAGATGATTCCTGCCGGGCTGAATTCGGAAGTGACTTTGACTCCCCTCAAAAGAAAATGATTAAAGTCAATAAGTCAAAAGTCAAATTGTCATTATGACAAAATGACAAATTAAAAAGATAAAAACAACAAAACCAAACTAAATCAATATCAATGAAAAAACTGATCTTAAGCTTGATGACGCTGCTCATGGTGGTTCCTGCATTTGGGGCCAAAGATGAGCTTCCGTCCCAGAAGGAGACTCTTCAGACGCTTATAAAGGTCAACGACCTTTATATGCGCCGTCATCCCGATCCTTTGGAGAGCATTCCCTACTATTCGCGCAAGAAGGTATATGAAGCCAATATCTGGACCCGTGCTATCTATTTTGAGGGCCTGATGGCACTCTATTCAATCTACCCTGCCAACAATTACTGGCAGTATGCCACCGACTGGGCCGAGGGGTTCAAATGGGGTATGCGACGCGATGACACCACTACCCGCAATGCCGACAACTATGCGTGTTGCCAGACCTACATAGATCTTTACAATCTGACCCCCGAGCCTCAGATGCTGACAAAGACAAAGTCGCTCTGCAATATGCTGGTCAATACCCCCCAGGTGGATGACTGGACATGGATTGACGCCATCCAGATGGGAATGCCAGTTCTTACAAAACTGTCTGCCACCACAGGCGACAAAAAATATGCTGAGAAAGCATGGCAGATGTATGAATGGGCACGCAACACCCTCGCCGGTGGCCTTTTCAACGTGAAGGAAGGTCTTTGGTGGAGAGATGCCGATTTCGTGCCTCCATATAAGGAACCGAATGGCAAAAACTGCTATTGGTCGAGAGGCAACGGCTGGGTCGTGGCAGCTCTTGTGAGAGTGCTTGAGGATACTCCGGAAGATGATCCCCACCGCAAGGTGTATGTGGATGACCTAAAGGCCATGTGTGAGGCTCTGGTGAAATGTCAGCGTGCGGATGGCTTCTGGAATGTCTCGCTTCATGACGAAAGCAACTATGGCGGCAAGGAACTGTCTGGCACTGCCCTCTTCGTCTATGGGATGGCCTGGGGTGTTCGCAATGGTATTCTCGACAAAAACAAATATCTGCCGGTGATCACCAAAGCCTGGAATGCCATGGTCAATGATGCGGTTCATTCAAATGGTAACCTCGGCTACGTGCAGGGCACCGGCAAAGAACCGAAAGATGGTCAGCCTGTGGCCTACGATTCGAAGCCTGACTTTGACGACTACGGCACCGGCTGTTTCCTTCTCGCCGGCACCGAAGTCTACAAGCTCTGACCTCGCTCCCGACAAAACAAAAGCGGCTGCAACCACTGAGGTTGCAGCCGCTTTTGCAGTTCTTTAGCCGTTGATCTTCTGGTGATATGTCGCAACAGTCATCTGCCGAGCAAT
>CAYMBR010000002.1:0-89648 GCA_964388725.1 uncultured Sangeribacter sp.
ATTATCAATTGGTGGTCCCACTTGGGCTTGAACCAAGGACTCCCTGATTATGAGTCAGGTGCTCTAACCAACTGAGCTATGGGACCGATGCTTTTCAGCGTCAATGGTAATGCTTTGGAGCGTCAATGGTGATGCTATGGAGCGTCAATGGAGATGCTATGGAGCGTCAATGGAGATGCTATGGAGCGTCAGGGTTTCGTTTTGAATGCAAAGACCTTTGAAGGCAGAAGCCGTTAGGGGCGTTTTGCGAGTGCAAAGTTAATGCTTTTTGTCGGGATATGCAAATGTTTTGGGAAAAAATTGCTAATTTTTTGCGAGATTCACCGCAGATAGGGTTAAGAGTATTCAAAAAATTTTGCGTCGAGTCGATTTTTTAGGATTTATTTTGTTAATTTTGTAGTGAAACTCCTTTAGATAAATCTCGATAAATCCCGATAAATCCGGTAAATCCTGATAATTCTGGATTAATCCTGAGAGAAAATTGAATTTGAATTATGACGGTTAGAGAAGAATTGGTAGGAATGAGGCGGCGATTGTCGGGAATCTATGATTCCCGCGAGTGTGAGGCGGTGATACTCCTGATATTTGAGTATGTCAAGGGGTGGCACCGTGTGGATCTTATCATAAATGAAGGTAAGGAGTTGTCGGACTCTGCAAAAAAACAGATCGGCGGCATCGTCGACAGGTTGATTCTCGGCGAACCGATTCAGTACATCACCGGCACAGCACATTTCCATGGCCTGGACTTCAAAGTGGCTCCGGGGGTGCTGATTCCGCGTCCGGAGACAGCAGAACTTGTAGATTGGATTCTTGACGAAAACAATAAGCCAGATCTCAGTGTCGTTGACGTAGGTACCGGTTCCGGCTGCATAGCCATCTCTCTTGCCCGCAACCTTGCTTTTGCCAATTTAATGGCTCTTGATTTGAGCAAGACAGCACTCGGAATAGCCAAAGAAAATGCAGATGTTCTTAAGGCAAAAGTCTCTTTTATAGAGGCAGACATGTATTCATGGTTGCCTCAGAACGCATCGCTTGATATTGTGGTGAGCAATCCACCGTATATTGCACCCGATGAGAAGGACAGCATGGAAGTGCGGGTGAAGGATTTCGAGCCGTCGGAAGCACTTTTTGTGGATGGCGATGACACTATACGGTCTTACAAAAGGATTGAGGAAATTGCTTCGGCCGGTTTGAAGCCTGGAGGGAAGGTTTACGTGGAACTGAATCCACGTTTTGCCGACGATGTAGGTGAATATTATAAGTCGAAAGGATGGGAAGATGTTGAGATAAGGCTTGATTCCTATGGCAAAAAGCGAATGTTGAGGGCAGTCCGCAATTAAGTTTTTTCATAGCAGTAATCATAAAGCATAGCAGTAATAATAAAGTTAATGATAACAAGGCGGCAGAAAAGTGAAAAAGGAAATTACCGAAGATGAGATGCTTGTGCGCATGGCCGGGTTATGTGCCGGTGCTGAACAATGCAGCATCGACATCCGAGAGAAGATTCTAAAGAAGGGATTCTCCAAGGATGCGGCCGACCGTATGCTCCGTTATCTCATTGAAAATAAATACATCAATGATGAAAGATATGCCAAGGCGTACGTTGCCGACAAAGTCCGTTTTTCCGGCTGGGGACGCATCAAGATAAGGATGTATCTGAAATCCAAGAAGATTCCGGAGATGGCGATCATGCAAGGCTTTGAAACCTTGAAAGAGGAGGACTACGAAGAGTCATTGAATCGGGTGCTTTCGGCGAAGGCCCGGAGTCTTGATTTATCTGAAGTGAAAGATCGCCAGAAACTTTACCGGCATCTTGCATCGAGGGGATTTGAATCTTCCGTCATTATTCCAGCAATTCGCAAACACATTGTCTCTCAATCACAAGATCAATAACATGACATTTCTCACCGACATATTCGATTTCTTCATGCCCCGCACCTGTCATCTTTGTGGGAGCGCTCTTCAGCCCACCGAGGATCAAATCTGCGTGAGTTGTATCGAGAAGTTGCCACGCTCACGCTACCACCTTATGGAGCACAATCCGATGGAACGTAGATTTGCGGGGATGGTGCCGTATGTCAGGGCCACAGGGCATTTCATATATTCGCGCAATTCGGAGTTAGCGGCGACCATCCACGACATGAAATACCGACAGTTTCCCAACGTTGGGCATCGTCTCGGCGAAATAGTTGGAGAGGAATTACGGATGACAGGATGGTTTGACGGGGCCGACTACGTCAATGGAGTTCCGATGCACTGGAAGAAAAAGGCAAAGCGGGGCTACAATCAGGCAGATTACATAGCGAAAGGAATAGCAGAGTCAGCGGGGCTGAAGCAGATCGACATACTGAGTGCCACGCGCTCCCACAAGACTCAGACTGCGATGAGCCTTGAGCAGCGACAGAAAAATCTCGCAGGTTCGTTTGCGGTAAAGAATCCGGATATGTTGAATGGCAAAGGCATAGTGATAGTGGATGATGTATGCACGACCGGGGCCACTATGCGCACCTTGGCGGCTACCTTGGCGGAAGAAGTCCCGGACTGCCGGATCTATCTGCTTTCCCTGTGCGTCACAGTATGAACAACGGATCCACATGCGATTATTTATAAAAATATGCAATTTTTTTTGGTGAATTGCGGATAATGTGGTAAATTTGCATTCTTAGTCCGAAGAATGGTGTAATTCTTCAATGAATAGATGAAAGACTATGAATACATTAGAAAAAATACTTGCAGAAAAGCTTCTGCAGATTAGTGCAATAAAACTCCAGCCCTCGAGTCCCTTTGTGTGGAGCTCGGGATGGAACTCACCTATCTACAACGACCACCGCAAGGCGATGTCGTATCCTGACGTGCGCAATTTCATAAAGGTCGAGCTTGCGCGAATCATAATGGAGAATTTTCCGGAGGCAGAGGCGATAGTCTCGGTAGAGAACGGAGCAATAGCATTTGGATTGCTTGCGGCAGATGTCATAGGCATACCGTTTGCGTATGTTCGCAATTCGCCTAAGGACCATGGTCTGGAGAATACCATCGAAGGAAATCTGAAGCCTGGATGGAAGGTAGTGGTGATAGAGGATCTAATCTCGACGGGAGGCACATCACTACATGCGATAGAAACAGTCAGCAATGCCGGGTGTGAAGTGGTCGGGATAGCCGCATTGTTCAACTATGAATTTCCGCTTGCGCTCAAGCGTTTCCGCGAGGCAAATGTCAATGCGGTTTCGATGTGCAATTTCGGCACGCTTCTTGAGGTAGCGGAGAAGATGGACTTCATCAGCAAGAATGAGTCGATTGCACTTCGCGAATGGAGAGAGAATCCCGGAGCATGGACACCAGAACCCAATAATATATTTTGAAAACAGCAGACAATTATGGCAACATATAAAAGCGAGGGAATAACACTCAAATCGTCGGCACAGAACGTATACGACCGGCTGAGCAATTTTGAATCCCTGCGCCCCCTGCTTGCGCAGGTACCTGAAGACCAGATACCAGCCGACGAAAAGGAGATGTTCGACAATATCCACCTGACAGCGGACAGCATTGAAATTCCGGGCGGTCCGGTAGGCACAATTCGTCTGAAGGTTGTTGAAAAAACAGCACCGACACTTATCAAGTTGAATGGCGAAGGGACACCGGTACCGTTGTCGCTTCAGCTCAACATACAGCCTATTGACGAGTCACAATGTCGCGCCATGGCGCAGATCGACATCGAGATTCCGGCGATGTTGCGACCGATGATTTCGGGTCCGATGCAGAAGATGGCCGAACAGTTTGGCCAAGTGTTGCATTCTATTCCATTCTCCTAAATTGCATAAGAATAGCACTTTACTCTCCTTCTTGAAGAAGGGAGGCTTCCTGATGTCGCTGGCGGCGTTGCTGTCGGCAGGTCTTTCGTGTAATCAGATTAACGACGACCGCATACCGTCGCTTCCGGTCTATATCAACCTCTCCGGGGCCGGGATGTGGAACACCTACGGAGTGGCCGGAGTTGGACTTACGCGCAGTTTCATAAATTATCAGGGAGTAACGAGTCCGGCCGGGTTTCCATTCACCGCAACCACATATCTTGGATATGGAGGAGTGCTACTGATAGGGGGTGTGGATCCCTTCACATCGGAGACCAACGTTCCGCTTGCCTACGACCTGTCGTGTCCGGTAGAGAGGAGCCAGACAGTGCGGGTGGCAGTTGATTCGGAAAGTCTGGAGGCAGTGTGTCCGAAATGCGGGTCGCATTATAATGTGGTGACATCAGGCGGCAGCCCCGTGAGCGGACCTGCGCTGACCGACAGGTATGGCTTGCGCCGCTACACCTGTTCGGCAGACAATGGAGGATATATAATTCATAATTAGACTTGAGCCATGTTAGAGGAATTGCTTAAGATGCTATTTCGCGGGATTCTGATAGGGGTGGTGGTTTCCGCTCCGATGGGCCCCGTAGGCATTTTTTGCATCCAGCGCACGCTCGACAAGGGACGTCGCCCCGGATTCTTCACGGGAGTCGGAGCATCGATTTCCGACATGATCTATTGCATATTGACGGGGTTTTGTCTCTCATTCATAGAGGAATTTATCAATGTACACCGCGAACCGATTCAGATTTTCGGAGCATTGGTGCTGATTGGCTTTGGCATTTGGCTTGTGAAGAAGAAGCCCGACAGCACATCGGTGGCAAGAGCCGACCAGGGATCACCGTCGATAGAAGGGGATATACTAAAAGGATTTGCCCTAACATTTTCCAACCCTCTGATATTGTTTCTGATAATAGGGCTATTTGCCCAGTTTAATTTTGTGGTTGAGGGAATGACATTCTGGCATTATATATTCGGATTTATAGGAATCATCTCCGGTGCGCTCGCATGGTGGTGGACAGTTACATATTTTGTCGACAAACTTCGCGGCCATTTCAATCAGCGTACCATGAAGATGATCAACACCGTGGTAGGAGTGATCATTCTGTCGTTTGCAGTGTTTGGCATAGTCTCTGCGACGAGTGCCTACAGCCATGCCGGGGGCTACACACCGAAAATGTCGGCAGATGCAAGTTTCAGGGTCGCCGACAAGTCGATGAAGGGATGGACAGCGGAATTCACTGATTCTACCGGGCGCGGTTTCAATATGAAAGTGACGCCGGTATTGCTTCAGGACCCCTTTGGTGACACCGACCGCAATGCCTTGAAAATCATAGTAGAGGATTTGCAGACAGGGGATGAGATAGCAAATGTATCGGTTTCGGATGGTCTTGATCCCTATAAGGGGAAAAATTCATGGCGCTTGCTGCGCAACGGATCAAATTGGAATCTATATGCCGGCAACCGTGAATTTCGGCATCGTCTATCGTTCCGTAGTGAAATGGGTCCTGTTTTTCTGCCACAGATAAGGGCCAATGGCGAAGCCGACATTGAGATAATGAACTTCGTCGCCGACAAAGATTTCGAGGGGATTAAGATTTGCACAAATGTGATGGAGGCATTGGAGGCGGGGATAAAACCCGGCGACAGGATATCCGGCATCTACTCCCTTCTTGACTACGAACAGGACGACAGTTATGCGAAACTCGGCGGGCAATATCGAGTGGCTCTCCTTCCATGCGGGGAGAAGGATTTCGAGATAGTGTATATGCAAGGTGCCAAGGTATATTCCGATGTATGGCGCGAGGGGATGAGAAAGGGAAAGCTTTCAGCCTCCCCTTTTGCAAATATCTATGATGTGGAGTGGATTGATGCGGAGGGAGTTGCTATGCCTCACGACATCAAGGCCGACTACGACCTACTCACTCATATCCTTACGATAAGGTTCCCATATCAGAACTCAATACTTCGGTTCAAAAAAGAGTGAGAGGCACTCCCCTACCCGGTTCGAGACCGGGTGTAGTCACCATCTTCCAGAGGCACCGCCGCCACCGGTCATACCACCTCCAAAACCACCACCGAAGCTACCGCCGCCGAAACCGCCGCCAAAGCCGCCGCCTCTTCTGCCGGCGCCGCTTGCAGTTCCCAATATGGCGGCAGCCGCGATAGCTTCCGACATATCTTTCTTAGGAATCCGGTAGCCCTTGTGGTCTTCCTTACCGCAATATTCGCAGCGGTAGTTTTTCTCGCCGTAACCATCGGACTGATAAGTGGCAGGCTTCAACTGGCTGTCGCCCACGTAATGGTAAGCACGAGTGCCGCAATACGGGCAGCGCGTATATGGACTATTTTCCACGGGGAATTCTGCCACATCGACGTGTCCGCAGGTGTCGCATTTGTGGATGTCATACTCCACCGAACCCAATTTCACCTCAAACTGTTGGCTTGGAGTAAGGCTTGCATTGGCCACCTGTCCAGTCACCAGTCGCATCTTTCCTCCGCAGTTTTGGCAAGGATAAGAGCCAAACCGCGCTTTCTTATATTTGTGGCGAGCCAAGAGATAGAAAATCAATCCTATGAGACTTGACAAAATTCCCAAGATGAGATAGGTTTTCAGAGAGTTTTTCCAGAGGTTAGCTTTGTCGGCCGGTTTTGACATCTTCTTTGCTTTCCGCACGTCATATATATAAGCGCCGAAAGTGAAAAGGAAGAAGCAAAGCATGCATGCGCCGAAAAATCCCCGAATGTCATCGCCAGAAATCGGGGCATCACCCAAGCCACTGTAGTTGTCAGCAAGTTTCGACTTCAGTTCCTCGGCATATTCCGGGCTTTCCAGGATTTTTGAGATCATAGAAGTGGCTTGATCCACAGCCTGGTCGAGGTCGTCTTGCTGCATGTTGGGAATCACAGCCGTGTTGATGATATACGAGCAGGTGATATCGGGGAGGACACCCTCAGTTCCGTAGCCGGTCTGTATCCTAACCTCGCGGCTGTCTGGAGAGATAAGGAAAAGCACACCGTTGTCTTTGTCTTTCTTTCCGAGTCTCCAATTGGAGAAGACCTTTTCCGAAAAATCCGCAATTGTGTAGTCGCCGATAGAAGGCACCACCGCGACAGCGACCTCCGCCGACGTAGAGTCGCGCAGGGCCTGGAGACGGCGGTTGACGGAGCTCAGGGTCTGGCTACTGAGCAAGTTACCCGGATCCGCCACATAGTCATATCTGTTGGCAATGTTGGGATTCTCAATTTCATCCGGCTCGTAATCCCTTGCGTATCCGCAAGTGATGATGCTAATCAGAGCCACTATAGTTGCAAAAAATCTAACTCTCATTACAATTCTCAATTATCAATTCTCAATTATACAGCGGGCAGAGTCTGTCCGTTGAGTGTTCGGTAAAGGTCGAGGGCATAGACATCGGTCATGGCAGAGATATGGTCCACCACACCCTGGAGGCGTGTGCCGAGGTCTTCCGACCGCACGTCATATTGGTTGGGTACTTTAGCTAATAACAAACGAGAGTATGCTTTTGTCGGAGCGACGATGGCATCAACGAGATTTTCCATGAGATAAGTGATGATTCTGTTGCCGGCAATTTCGATGTCGATAACCTGTGGAGCATTGTAGATTTTCTCCACAGCCATTTGCGCACACTTCGCGTAGGCCTCACTTGCTCTGCCGGGAGCGTTATCCACGAGTGGTCCGTGATAATCGCCTGCAAGAATCTCCGGCTCATGGTCGGTGAATTCTTTAGAGCAAGCCCCGACAAGAGTACCTATGACCTTAGAGCGCATATATGCCACCTGCTCGTTGGGGTCGTCGAGTCTCCGCATGGATTCGAGCATGTGTTGCTGCTCATTAGGCTCGAAAAATTCCAAAAGAAGCTTTTTCACTTCGTCGATATCAAGGATTTTTAATTTGTGGGCATCTTCAATGTCCATGATCTGGTAGCAGATGTCGTCGGCCGCTTCCATAAGGAAAACGAGCGGATGGCGAGCGTGGTGTCCGTGCTCTATTTCCGGAATACCAAGTTCTTCAGCCACTTTAAGATAGATTTCCTCCTCGGTGGCGAAATAACCGAATTTTCCTTTTACTCCGGCAAACAGACTGCTGTGGGGGTATTTCACCACGGCGGCCAATGCGCTGTAGGTCATTGCAAACCCACCTTTACGGCGTCCCTCAAACTGATGGGTGAGCAGTCGGAAAGAATTGGCGTTTCCCTCGAAGTTGGCGAAGTCGGCCCATTGTCGTTCGGACAGTCTGTCGCGCAGCGACATTCCCGCACCCTCGGTGAAGAAAGAGGAGATGGTTTTTTCCCCGTTATGACCGAACGGGGGGTTGCCGAGGTCATGGGCAAGGCAAGCCGTGGCCACAATGTCGCCGATATTCATCAGTTTTTCCGCCCACACCTTGTCCTTGTGACGCATCATCAGCACGTTTAGCGCCTCGTTGGCCATCGACCTGCCGACCGACGACACTTCAAGGCTGTGGGTCAGTCGGTTGTGCACGAATATTGACCCCGGGAGGGGGAAAACCTGAGTTTTGTTTTGCAGGCGCCTGAAAGGCGATGAAAAAATAAGACGGTCGTAGTCGCGCTGGAAATCAGAGCGCGTATGCATCTGGGGGTCGTGATATTGTTCAAGCCCCAGGCGTTTGTCGCAAATGAGTTTTTTCCAATCCATACCACAAAATTAATTAAAAAATCGTTAATAAGTGTTACATTCGATTTTTTTTTGTAATTTTGCACAGTTTTTGAGCAAATGCTTCTATGAGCTATATGGGTAAAATAAAAAGCAAAGGTGAAAAATTAGCCTTGGTGGCATGCGCATCGGGAGTTGTCATAGCAGCGGTCTCCTGTGCCCAGAAAGGAAGTCAGGCTATTCATGACACTGCGTTTCAGGAGGAAATCCCCTTCCATGCCGACAACGACATAGCCATGACCGTGCGATCGATAGTTGATGCGGTCAGGGTTGGAGAGTCATTGTCGCCGGAAGACTATGATTTTGAGGGGATCCTTACAGATGGCCAAGGGACACCACTATATACGGATGTGGATGGATCACCTGGGGAATGGACTGTCAAGGTAGAGAACGACAGCGTTGCCACCATCTCCAACCGCCACATAGGCGACCTTATGGACGACGATCTGCTTGCATATATACTCGGAGCATTGAATTTAAACAGTGCCGACCTTGTATCGGCCTATGAGAATCCCCTTCGCGAGAATGAGATGATTTATCATTTCGACTCAGGCGACGTTGACTTAAAATTCTCCACAATTCCGATGATTTCAGAATCCGGCTTTGAGGGATCGCTTATGACCATCCGAATTTTAAAGAAAGCGGTGAATCAATGATTTAAGACCCCTGTTTCATAAAAATTTTATAAATTTTTCAAATCATCGACAGCGACCACACACTGAGGAAACCAACTGCAGTTCCGGCAAGCACCTGTGGCAGAGTGTGTTTTCCAAGCCATACGCGTGCCGAGCACAAGAGACCTGCCATTATTATAGTCACTACTATCCAGAGAGTTGTGCCAGGCATCGGGGAACCCTCTTTAGTGATTTGAATCAGCATAGCGACCACCCCGGCAATACCGGCGGCATGAGCGCTGATTTTCCACCAGAAGTTTACTATAAGATTGATCAGGCCAGCCAAAGCGCCGCCGGCAAAAAACATAGCCACCCACAGCGGGGCATCCCTGAAGTAGAGAAACCATCCAGTGCCCAAGAGACAAACTATGGTTATGATATAGGGAATCAGACGTTCTTTCCTGCCATTAAGACCGACATGCTCGATGAGACCCAATTTCTTGAGCAGAAGCACCCAAAGCATAGGCAAAACGAAGTTTGCGGCAAAGACAATAGAAGTGAAAAACACCTTAGTGCCGGTGGATGCCAGCGAGAGAATGGAAAGTTTGAAAATCAGCAAAATGCTAAAAGTTGGCATAAGCAGAGGCACAAAAATCCACGACAGGAGGTTGGCGGCTGTCGTGATTCCTTTTTCGAGGGGAGTGGAATCCTCGAAATCTATGACATCGGACTTGTCGGACTTGTCGGAGCTGTCAGACTTGTCGGACTCGTCGGACTCGTCGGACTTGTCGTGAAGCTCCGGGATTTCCGTGATTTCTGAGGGCTTTGGGATTTCCGGCTCCGGTGGCGTCCACCCCTCCGGCTTTGGCATATAGTCGAAATGATTAGACATACTTATAAAATTGAGAAGGTACAGGACTAATGAAATTCATATCCAACCGCGTGATTGGATGAGCGAAGCGCAGAGTCTCGGCGTGGAGAGCGAGTCGGTGGAGCGGACCGGCACCGTTGCCGTATTTCTTGTCGCCGGTAATGGGATGTCCGAGATCCCTGGCATGTACCCTTATCTGGTTTTTTCTCCCGGTGTCGAGAGAGAACTCCGTAAGGGAATGCCCTTTTCCGCGCCGGCGAACGCGGTAGCGAGTGATTGCCACTTTGCCTTCGCCATCTGGGGAAGAATACACCTCATGCTGAGAAGTTTCGGCAAGATTGGAGCGGATTACACCGCTTTGTTCTTCCATTTCGCCATCGAGAAGAGCGACGTAGCGTCGTTCCAGCACCATATTGTTCCAGTTGTGCTGGAGATTCTCCTTGGCCTCCATGTTTTTTGCGAAAATCATCAGCCCGGATGTTTCGCGGTCGAGGCGGTGGACGATGAAAACCTTGTTGGAGGGGTGTACCGACTTCACATATTCGCGCAGGATGCTATATGCGGTGTCGACATTGCTTTTTCTGGAAGTGTCGGTATCAACAGACAGCAGCCCATAGCCTTTATCGACCACAATGATGTCGTCGTCTTCATAGACGATCTTGAGTCTTGGGTGGGAGAATACCACGAAGGGGCGAGTGAAATTCAACTGCACCGTATCGCCGGAGGCCACGGGAGCGTCAAAAGCGTTTGCGACTCTGCCGTTGATGGCGAAATGTCCGAATTTCAACCATTTCTTTATGTCGTTGCGCTTAGCGTCAGGAAGTATTGAGAAAGCGAAATCCATCAGTTTGATGGTCTCGCTTCCTTTATTTTCGCGCCGCATGATGCGGTCGTCTTGCCAGTTTAATTTGTCGTTTCTATTTTTCATCTCAATATATTAACACATTTGGGAGTGAAAATTTTAATTAAAATTTGCATATTTTTCAAAAAAAATATTGTACTTTTGCACTTTGTTTATGAAGAATCCACAGATTATGAGAAAATTTATCAAAATGATGGCACTTGCAATGGCGTTTGTGCCGACATTCGGTTTTGCACAGAATAACGGCGACAATGAGGTACTTCTCAAAGCGGACGAAATTGGCATATTCAACCGTTTTGAGGTGGCTGCCAACATCGGGACCACCGGCTTCGGCCTTGAGGTAGCGTCGCCCATCACTAAATGGACAAAGCTCCGCATCGGTTTCGACTATATGCCAAAGTTTTGCATTCCCATGACCTTCGGCATGGACAGCTATGTCAATGGTGCGGTCAGCAATAAGTTTGACCGGATACAGGAGATGATGTACGACCTCTCCGGCATGGAGATAGACAAGGATATCAAGATGGAGTCAAAGCCCACGATGACCACACTCCGCGTCCTGGTAGATGTGTATCCATTTAGCAACCGCCACTGGCATGTCACAGCCGGATTCTTCTTCGGCGGCAATTCCGTAGGCACGAGCCTCAACAAGATGAGCGAGATGTCTTCATTGCTGACCCTTAATATGTACAACCACATGTATGACCAATATAAGGGCATTCCGACGGAGTCGCCGGAGGCGTTCCAGGCTTACGTAATCGACAACCCCATCAATTTCCCGGTCATAGGCGAGCAATACGTAGATCCCGACATGGATTCGGAAGACTTCAAGATGTTCTATTCGATGATCCAGAAGTATCAGTCGTTTGGCGAACTCGGCATGCATATCGGCGACTACAAGGATGGCACTCCATATTTCATGCAGCCCGACAAGGATGGCACAGTAAGCGCGAAAGCCAAGGTGTGGAAATTCCGCCCGTATGTAGGCTTTGGCTATGGCGGCTATCTCGACGATGACCAGCACTGGCACGCATCGTTTGATGCCGGCGTGCAGTTCTGGGGAGGTGCTCCGAAAGTTACCACCCACGACGGCACCGTGCTCAACGACCTTGTGAATCTGCGCGGCAAGGTAAACGACTATATGAAGATGATGAAGACCCTCGTGGTTTATCCAACCATCGACTTCCGCCTCGCCTACTGCTTCTAACCACGTTGTCATCGTCCTCATCGTCTTCATCGTTTTCACCGATTCTTTTGAATCGTCTCGGAGGAAACGGTGAAAACGGTGAAAACGGTGAAAACACTGAAAACCACGATAAATGGAGGAGATATTCCAGTTGCTGTGGAGTCACCGAATGCTCGGTCTTCCGCTGACTCTTGTCGGCGGCGAGCGTGTGCGCGTCATCGACCCCGGAATACTCAACCGCGACTCCGGCCCCGATTTCTTCAATGCCAAGGTGCGGATTGCCGACCGCCTTTGGGCCGGCAACGTGGAGATTCATCTCCGCGCTTCAGACTGGCACCGCCACGGACATGACTCCGACCCTGCCTATGGCAATGTGATTCTTCATGTGGTGTCGGTGAGCGACACTGAGATTCAACGACCCGACGGCAGCCGCATCCCCCAGATGGAGGTGTCGCTGCCCCAGAATTTCTACCACACCTTCGGTTATCTCACTTCCTCCGCGCCCGAAATCCGTTGCTCATCGCGCCTTGCCGCACTTCCTGCGCTCCAGCGCACCGACTGGCTCGAGAGTCTTGCCGTGGAGCGGCTCCAGCAGAAGGCAGCCCGCGTCGAGGAGACGCTCAGCGGTCTTAACGGCGACTGGAACTCCACCTGCTTCATTACGCTTGCCCGCGGTTTAGGCTTCGGGCTCAACGGCCTCCCATTCGAAATGCTGGCAAAAAGCATCAGTCTCAACCATCTGCGGCGACATAGCGACAACATGCTCCAGATGGAGGCCATCTTTTTCGGCCAGGCGGGTATGCTCGATCCGCTACTTTATCCCGACGACATGCGCTATCAGCTGATGTGTCGCGAATATCAGTTTCTCGCGCGCAAATACTCCATGCATCCAATCCCCAAGGTCAGCTGGAAGTTTGCCAAGACTCGGCCGCAGAATTTCCCCTATCGCCGCATAGCCCTGCTTGCCAAGGCAATGGCGCAGACACCCGACCTTCTGCAGAGAATCCTCGAAGCCGGCGGCGACATCGACAGATTGCGCACACTTTTCGATTGGCGCGTGGAACCCTATTGGAGCCGGAGGTTGACGTTTGGCGGAGACTGCCAGGTGGATGCCCGACCTCCGATGCTCTCAGATGCAAGTGTCAATATATTGCTTATCAATGTGGTGGCACCGCTGATATATGCCTACGCCGCGCTGCATGGCAACCATGAGATGCGGGAGTCGGCTTATGGGCTATGGCTTGCGCTTCCGGCGGAGCGCAACAGTCAGGTACGGGCGTGGCAGTCGCTGGGATTCAGGACGCGTGATGCAGCCGAGTCGCAGGCCCTCATCCAGCTCCGCAAGGAATATTGCGACCGGCACGACTGCCTCCGCTGTCGCTTCGCCCACCACATACTACGCTCTGAAATAATTGAGAATTGAGAATTGCGTGTTTTTGCGTATGTCAGATTTTTTTAGTAAATTCGCACTCCAAATATAAACCGTAAGAAAAGATTATTCATTGTTCACTATTCATTGTTCACTGAATAATTTTTCTCAAAAAAAATTATTCAACTATGGCTCAGCAAGAAAATAAGAATCAGCTTCAGATCCAGCTCCGTCCGGAAGTAGCCGACGGCAAATACTCCAACCTCGCGATGATAGGGCATGGCCCCCACGAGTTTCTCATCGACTTCATTTTCGCCGCTCCCGGCATGCCCCAGGCGCCGGTGGTGAGCCGCGTCATAATGACCCCGGAGAATGCGAAACAGCTTCTTCTTGCCCTCAACGACAACATCAAGAAGTATGAGGCGCAGTATGGCGAGATTTCCCAGCGTCGTCCCGGCCAAGGCTTCAGCAACAATTGATAGCCTCACTGACCATTTTCCAAGAGTAATCAAGAGTACCCAAGTTTTCTCCTGATTACTCCTGATTACTCCTGGTTACTCTTGATTACTCCTGATTATTCCTGATTACTCTTGATTACTCTTGAAATATCAACCCTATGGATCATCAATTATTCCTCTACAATACCCTTTCAAGAATCAAGCAGCCCTTCAAGCCGATACATGAGGGGCGAGTTGGCATGTATGTATGCGGGCCTACGGTCTATGGCGACGCGCATCTCGGACATGCCCGTCCGGCGATCACATTCGATGTGCTTTTCCGCTATCTGAAGCATCTCGGATATAAGGTGCGCTATGTCAGAAACATCACAGATGTCGGCCACCTTGAGCACGATGCCGACTCAGGCGAGGACAAGATTGCCAAGAAGGCGCGCATTGAGCAGTTGGAGCCCATGGAGGTGGTTCAATACTATCTTAACCGTTATCACCACGACATGGAGGCTCTCAATGTCTTGTCCCCAAGCATCGAGCCCCACGCTTCCGGCCATATCATAGAGCAGATTGAATACGTGAAGAAAATCCTTGCGTCGGGATATGCCTACGAGAGCTGCGGCTCGGTATATTTCGACGTGGCGAAATACAACAAGGACCACCACTATGGCAAACTGTCAGGCCGCAATGTCGACGACCTCCTTTCGACCACCCGCGAACTCGATGGCCAGGATGAGAAACGCAATCCCCTCGACTTCGCGCTATGGAAGAAGGCGGCTCCGGAGCATATCATGCACTGGCCGTCCCCATGGAGTGAGGGTTTCCCCGGCTGGCACCTCGAGTGCTCCACCATGGGAGAGAAATACCTCGGAGAGGAATTCGACATCCATGGCGGCGGCATGGACCTGATGTTTCCGCACCACGAATGTGAGATAGCGCAGAGCGTGGCTGCCCAGGGACATGAGACGGTGCACTATTGGATGCACAACAACATGATAACCATCGCCGGAAAGAAGATGGGCAAAAGCTACAACAATTTCATCACCCTTGAGCAATTCTTCAAGGGAGACCATCCGCTGCTCACCCGTCCCTATTCCCCGATGGTGATCCGCTTCTTCATCCTCCAGGCACAGTATCGCAGCACTGTCGATTTCTCCGACGAGGCGCTTCAGGCAGCCGACAAGGCCCTTCAGAAGATGCTGGATGGTTATCACCGACTTCAGTCGCTGACCCCGGCCGACAAGTCGTCGGTAGAGTTGCCTGATTTCGCAGCCAAATGCTACGAGGCCCTCGACGATGACCTCAACACCCCCATGGTGATAGCGCAGCTTTTCGATGCCTGCACCTATATTAATAAGGCGGCTGATGGACTCATTACCCTCAGCGCCGTGGATATCGAAAGCCTTAAAAAACTTTTCGGCGCCTTCCTTGTGGAATTGCTTGGTGTCCGCGTGGAGGCTTCGGGAGCTGATGAGGATTCAACCCGCACTAAGGCGTTGGAGGGAGCTGTTGACCTGCTGATGGACATCCGCAAGAATGCAAAGGCCAATAAGGACTGGACCACCAGCGACTTTATCCGCGACCGCCTCGCAGAACTCGGTTTCTCCGTAAAGGACACCAAGACCGGAGTGGAATGGAAAATCTGATAATTGTTTATAGGTTTATAGGTTTATTTTATCTGTAGGCCTATTTTAAATCTATAAAACCATAAACTTACAAAAGTTGATATGTCAAGATACAATTATAGGCGGCGCGAGAGCGGCGTCGCAAAGGCCGGAGGAGTGGAGATCGGAGGGGGCAATCCCATCCGCATCCAGTCGATGTGCAACACCAACACCAACGACACCGAGGCATCCGCTGCCCAGGCAAAGCGGATAGCGGATGCCGGAGGCGAACTGGTGCGTCTCACCACGCAGGGTGCCCGCGAGGCCGCCAACATGGCCAATATCAAGGCGGCACTACGCGGGATGGGTTGCGATGCGCCGCTTGTGGCGGATGTCCATTTCAATCCAAACGCCGCCTTCGAGGCCGCAAAGACCTGCGACAAGGTGCGCATCAACCCCGGCAACTTTGTGGATGCCGCCCGCACTTTCAAAAAACTGGAGTTCACCGACGAGGAATATGCCGCTGAACTGCAGAAAATCCGCGACAAATTTGTGCCGTTTCTCGATCTCTGCAAGGAAAACGATACCTGCGTGCGCCTTGGCGTCAACCATGGGTCGCTTTCCGGCCGCATTATGAGCCGCTATGGCGACACCCCGGCCGGCATGGTGGAGTCTGTCATGGAGTTCCTCCGCATCGCCCGCGAGGAGAATTTCGACAATATCGTTATCTCTGTCAAGGCCTCCAATGTCACTGTGATGGTGCAGACTGTCCGTTTGTTGGTCGAGACCATGGACAAGGAGGATATGCACTTTCCGCTTCATCTTGGTGTGACGGAGGCCGGCGATGGCGAGGACGGGCGCATCAAGAGTGCAGCCGGCATCGGCACACTCCTTGCCGATGGGATTGGCGACACCATCCGCGTCTCGCTTAGCGAGGATCCGGAATGTGAGATTCCGGTGGCTGTGCGGTTGCGCGACTATGTGATAGCCCGCGAGGGTCATGAGCCAATCCCTGAACCGGCCTCTGTGCTTCCCGGCAAAGCCCGCAACCATGCCGCGCCACTTTCCTGCAAGGAATTTCCCATCTTGGGACTCGACATTGAGATGTCGCCCGACTGGCATTATGTATCGACAGAGATGGAGCCGAGGCTTTATGATGATACACTGCCGATAGTGCTGACCACCCCCTCGCTCAACCGTCCCGGAGCACTGATGAGTTGGATTGACCGATTTGTTGCCCTTGGAGCAAAAAATCCCGTTTTCGTCATGATGGCATTCCTGCCGGATTCAGACCCCACGGAGTCGGCGGAAAGCCATGCGGCGGCGCTTGAGCAATTGCAGATCGAGGCGGCTGCCGACTTTGGCCCGCTGCTTCTCAATGGCTATGCCTCCGGCATAGGGATTGTGGCGTCGGAGGGTCTCGACAAGAAAGAGGTGGAGAGCGTGGCCCTTGGCATACTACAGGCCACGAGGCTCCGGATTTCCAAGACGGAGTATATCGCGTGTCCGAGCTGCGGCCGCACGCTGTTTGACCTACAGAAGACCCTTGCTGAGGTGAAGGCAGCCACTACGCATCTTAAGGGGTTGAAGATCGGGGTGATGGGTTGCATCGTCAATGGACCCGGTGAGATGGCGGATGCCGACTATGGATATGTAGGGGCAGGACCCGGTCGGGTATCCATATACAAAGGTAAGGAACTTGTGGAGAAGAACATTCCGGCCTCCGAGGCTCTACCGGCACTCCTTGCCTTGATAGAAACTGATAGGAATCACCAGAAAATATAGTGGCGAATATACAAAATTTAAAAATATTGAGGGAATCGACAACATTTTTTAAGGTTGTGTGTTATATTTTCGTGTAAACGCAAAATTTTTTTATAATTTTTTTGAAAGTTTCAAAAAATTATAGTAATTTTGCAGTTCAAAGGAATAGACTCGAAATTTTAAGACTTGCCGAGATAGCGTCCACTGCTATATCCAACTGTCGATAAATAATAAACAATTAAATAATTATCAATAACTTAAAATTACCAGAGATGATGAAAAAAGTACTCTATGGAGTATTCATGGCATTCTTTGCAGTGATGACCATGGGATCACTCCAGTCCTGTACGGACGACCTGGACAACTTACAGCATCAGACAGCCGTAAATTTTCAAAACCTTGATGGTGACATAACTGCTCTGAAGGCAGAAGTTGCCCAAAACAAGGCTGAATGTGAGTCTGAGATTGCCCGGCTCGAGGCAAAAATTGCTGCAAATGAAGGCAATATCGATGAACTTAAGGGAGATGTTGCAGAGCTCAAAAATGAAGTTGCAAATCGTGTAACTTACGAAGAACTTGAGAACGACCTTCAGAATCTTGATGAGTCACTCAAGGCATATTCAGACCAGCAAGACGAAGCTCTCAAGACTGAACTCAAATCAGAAGTTGAGAATGCGATCGCGGTTGTAAACGCTCGCATCGGCCAACTTGACGAAGAAAATCAGGCTAAGTTTACTGACGTTTATAACAAGCTCAATCAAGCCAACGGGGATATCACTGACCTTCAGGTGCAGCTTGCTAATGTCCTCGTAGACCTTACCAACAAGCAGGAAGTGCTTGACGCTCTTCAGAGAGAACTTTCTGGGCTTCAGACCACTGTAGGAAGCATTCAAAATGAAGTGGACAACCAGCTCGACCTGATTACAGATCTTCAGAGACAATATGACGCAGTCGAGCAAGATTTGTCATCTATAAATAATGAGATTGGTAATATATATCAAGAAATTCAAGGTGTAACACAAATGATCAGCATGGTGCTGAATGTTGTTAACGCCGCAGATCAGGATCTTCAGGATCAGATTGATGCTCTCCAGCTTCAGCTTAATGTACTCCAAGATGATTTCGAATCATTCGTTGAGCGTGTAAAGGCGCAGATCACAAGCATCGCTATTCAGGCTACTGACAGCCCCGTATTCGGTAGCTACAGCCTGCCTCTCGGCATCCAGAGCAATGTACTCTTCAACTGGTTCTTCGAGAACCTCGGCGAAAGCTACACATTCCCGAATGCATATCCTCTCTACGCTTACGACGCAGCTCAGATCCAGGCTGGTGGCAAAATGGCAGTTTCCGCAGAAGACGTTGCTACAGCAATTGCTTCCAAGAACAGCACATTCACAGTTCCCGAAGGTTATGCAGATGTTTATCTTGGCGACCTCTATCTGACCATCAACCCAATCAGCAACCAGTACGACATCCTCAGTGGCAAGACATTCTATCTTGAAACTTCAAAGGGTGAAGAAGGCCGTCTGCCGTTCACACTCGACCTCGAACCGAGCGACAACGAACTTATGTTTGGCTACACCCGTTCAACTACAAACTACAACAATGGTTTCTACTCATCTGAGGTTGTAGTCCCCAATGATGCTGAATCAGTAGCAGCGGTTAAGGTAGATATGGAATCCAGCCTCAAGGAGGCAGGTCAGGCAGTAGTAAGCGAACGTTCAAAACGTTCAGTACTCAACTTCCTTCAGGCAGCTTACGACCAGCTCAACTCAAGCTTCCCGCGCTATGCAGTACGCGCAGAGTGGGCTTCTGACAAGGCCTCTCGTGAGACTATGTCAGTTCTCAGCCAGTATGACCTCGCTGTTTCAACTGCGAAACCTCTCAGCTATAAGTTCCTCGACGGCGAGGGCACCAGCCACCGTCTCCCGACCTTCGGTCACATCCAGAACCTTATCAACCGCATCAAGAACAGCGGCAAACTCAACTTCGAACTTGACGCAGCCGATTATCCTGTGACTATCACACTTAGCGCACCTGAGGATGCAGCTGATTTGTCGACTGTTACAATCGAAGTTAAAGATGCAGATGGAAATCCAATTGGCTCTGCTGATGCTGATTCTATGAAAGAACTTGCTGAAGCTATCAACAATGCTATAAAAGATGCATTTGATTCAGCTAATGCAGACCTTAACGCTCAGATTCAGGAGCAGATTGAGAACATCATCGATAAGATCAACAGTCAGATCAACGGTAAGATTGACAGCGTCCTGAGCAAGGTAGAATCTAAGGGAGCAGCATGGTTCCAGCGTCTTGACAAGCTCATCGACCTCTACAACCAGATTGCTACTCACATCAACGCATTCCTCGCAGAGCCTAACGAATACCTCCAGCCGGCTATGTTCTACAAGACATCAGACAGCCTCGGTATCGTATCAATGGCAGAGAATGACCCGACAGTGTTCGAAAACGGTGGTGGCGAAGCATTCGTGCTCTATCCTACCAGCTACACAGCCGAACTCGTAGCACCTGCATACAAGAAGATGGTTGCTTGTATCAACGTGATCGACAACAACACCAAGGCATACGTTTCCAACGGTCGCGAACTTGCTAAGCAGTTCAATGCAACATCCGAAGGTCTCGCAGTAGTACTCGAAGGCTCCACCTACGGAATCACAGTTCCCGGCAGCGCCCTTAAGTCAGGCTATACCTACGAAATCATGTACCAGGGTCTTGACTACTCCGGTGTTACCTCAACAAGGAAATTCTACATCAAGGTTAAATAAGTTTTGATAACATCGTCTCCGGGGTCACACCGGCTCCGGAGCGATAAAAAACCAAATAAAAACCCAAAAATAAGAATTCAATTATGAAAATAAATAAAATACTGCTCGCTGGCGCTATGCTCTGTGCAAGTGCTTCAATGATGGCACAGGAGACTGTCACCGAGTACACCTATAAACCCAACTGGTATATCCAGGGCCAGATCGGTGGCCAGGAAACTGTGGGAGAGTGTTCATTTGGAAAACTCCTTAGCCCGAACGCTCAGATAGCTGTCGGCTACAACTTCAACCCCTATGTAGGACTTCGTCTTGCTGTCAACGCATGGCAGAGCAAGGCCGGCTTCGAATTCGATGTTAATGGAGCCAAGAATCCTTGGAAATGGAACTATGTAGCACCCTCTCTTGACGCTGTAGTCAACCTTACAAACACATTCTGCGGCTACAAGCCTAACCGCATTGTTGAGGTTAACTTGCTCGCCGGTATCGGTGTCAACGTAGGTTTCTCCAACGAACAGGCACAGACAGTGAACTCAGTTCTCCGTCAGAACCCTTATGAACCGGGTCTTGAAAATCTTTGGGATGGCACAGTTGCCCGCGTACTTGGTCAGGCAGGTCTTGACCTGAACTTCAACGTAAGCAAGCACGTAGCCATCGGTCTTGAGCTTATGGCCAACATGCTCTCCGACGGCTACAACTCAAAGAAAGCCGGCAACCCCGACTGGTATGTAAACGGTCTCGTTGGTGTTAAGTACACCTTCGGTGACAAATATACCGAGACAACCCGCGTGATCGAAGTACCCACACCGGAACCGAAGATTGTAGAGCGCGTCATCGAACGCGTTGTAGAGCCCGCTCCTGCACCTGTACCAGTAGAGGAGAAGAAGGCAGAAATCCTCCGTCGCGACGTATTCTTCCGCATCAACACCGCCACAATCTCCAAGGATGAGATGAACAAGGTGGCTGAGGTTGCTGACTTCCTGAAGTCACACCCCAATGCAAAGGTTGACATCACAGGTTATGCTGACAAGGGTACCGGCACACTCGCCATCAACCTTCGTCTCAGCAAGCAGCGTGCACAGATTGTAGCCAACACACTGAAGGACAAATATGGAATCCCCGCAGACCGCATGAACGTGAAGAGCATGGGTGAAGACGTATTCCAGCCCTACAGCGATCCCGTTGACAACCGCGTTGCAATCTGCGTATGCGAATAATCCCCGGGATTATAATCATAAAGAAAGTCGGGACAATATCCCGACTTTTTTTATGCATATATTTCTCTTATGAATGCAATATAGAGACCTTAGTATTCGTTATAATTGAAATAATAGTGTATGTATATGAAAAAACTTCTACTTGGAGCATTGGTGGCCACAACGGCTCTCTCTGCGATGGCGGAACTCAACGGCAGCGGTTTCTACCGCGTGCAGAACGCCAAGACAAAACGCTATGCCTACCTGCTCGACAACAAAGGCTCATACGACCTATCGACCTCATCGGCCGATGTCAATGCCCTACAGCTTTATTCCGGATTTGCAAAAGCCTCTTCCGACCCCTCAACAGTTTTTTACTTTGAAAACGAAGGTGGTTCGCAATATAACATCGGGGGTCAAGGTACAGACCTCTATAGTTTCTTTGGCTCTTACCTTCACATCATTTCCGGCGGAACGTTTGACGGAGCCACGTCATATTTGATTTATGCCAAAAAGGAGGGTTTTACAAAATATCTCGGCGATATGCAAACGGACCTTTCCGTAGAAAAGGGATCACCAAGCGTGGATGTCAATGGCGACTATCGCAAATGGTATATCGATGCGATGACCTCCTCGGGCGACAATTACTTTGGCATTGCCCCAACTCTGACAGTTGGCGGCAAATACTATCAGCCATTCTATGCCGGATTCCAGTTTTCCGCCTATTCTTCT
Source organism: uncultured Sangeribacter sp. (assembly GCA_964388725.1). Lineage (GTDB taxonomy): Bacteria > Bacteroidota > Bacteroidia > Bacteroidales > Muribaculaceae > Lepagella. The sequence continues at coordinate 21,980 of CAYMBR010000002.1, forward strand.
GGTGTGAAGGCTTATGTCGTAAACCGCATCGAGCCGGATTATGGAGTGGTGGTAATAAAAGAGGTGACTGGCAAAATCTATGCCGGAACGCCCCTTATCATAGAATGTGAGAATCCGCTCGCGACAGACAACCGACTGACCGTTGGGCCCGAGGGCTCCTATAGCAGTATCCCGACCAACTACCTGCGAGGTGTTTATTTCGACAACGACAAAGCTACCCACTACAACCGCACAGCCTACGATAAGAACACGATGCGCAGCCTTGCTGTGGTGGATGGCAAACTGATGTATGTCAAAGGCGACTACAGCTTCTGCCCCCGCAATGAATCTTACCTGCTGCTTCCCGATGCCGCCTCCCAGGCCATTGACAGCTACCAGGTGATGAAGGAAGATGAGTTTGACGCCTACGTCCAGGCTCTCCACAGCAACAACCCCGACGGCTACTACCGCATGCAGAATGCATCGACAAAACGCTACGCATATCTGCTCGACAACAAGGGAAGCGCCTCGGATGCCGGAGCTTTCCAGCTCTATTCCGACTTTCTGAAGGCCTCATCCGACCCGGCATCGGTGCTTTATATGAATCGCCCGGACGGTAGCGGAGTGTTCCAGCGCAACCTGTCGGGCCAAGGCACAAGCACCCAGGCAATATTCGGAAGCGACCTTTCCATCACCGCAGCCGACACCAAAGAAGGAGTTCAGGCATTTTATGTGTCCACATCAGCAGGCAACCTCGGCGATTCTGACGGCAAGACCATAGTCGGAGCTACCGGCGATTCGAGCCAATGGTGGTTTAACGCCATCGAAACCGAGGGGAGCAACCACTTCGGAATTGCACCGACAATAACGGCCGGTGGCAAATACTATCAGCCATTCATAGCCGCTTTCCCAGTGGCAGCATATTCCGATGGCGTGAAATTCTACACAGTCAGCAAGATAGACTATGAACTTGAGGCGATGGTGCTCAATCCGGTCAGTGGAGTCATTCCTGCGGGGACTCCGGTGATTGTGGAATGTGCGAATCCGCTTGCCGCCGACAACCGACTCACAGTCGGGGCCACCGGCGATGCAGCCGACGTGTCGGGCAATCTCCTATCCGGAGTCTATTTCAACATAGCAGAGTCGGGTCACACCAACCAAACGGCCTACGATGCCACTGCGATGCGCAGCCTGACGGCCTTGGATGGACAGCTCTCATTTGCACCGGCTACTGACAGCTATGTGCCGCGCAACGAGGCATATATAGTCCTGACTACCGACGGCCAGAAGTCGATAAGCAACTACAAATTGGTTTCTCAGGATGACTACGATGCATTGCTGACAGAGGCCAAAGGGGCAGTCACGGCCGGCCACTACCGCATGCAGAATGCCACCACCAAGCGCAACGTGATGATTGTGGACAACAAGGGGAGTCTTACATCTGAGTCAAAATATGATGTTGGAGCCTTCCGGATGTGCTCTGACTTGGTGAGTGCGAATTCAGACCCTGCCACTGTCTTGACAGTGAAACTTGCCTACGACGGTAATCTCCCCGAGTGGAACCTGAATTCGCAGACTACCTCCTTCTCAGGAGTGCTTGCATCGAATGTGCGCTTCATACCTGCCGAGAAGATTGATGGGGAGGCCACACTTAAGGCTTACTCACTGAAGAACAACCACAAGGTATACTACACCGATTCGGCAACAGAGGAAGATGATGCAGCCATAGGCGTTTCAGCGTCGGATGCCGGCAGCCGCTGGACCCTCAATGCAGTGGATCCGGAGAGCGAAGACAACTACTTTGGCGTAGCACCTACTGTGACCGCGAAAGGGAAATACTATAAGCCATTCATGGCAAACTTCGCATTCGAACCTTATTCTGAGGGAATGAAGGTATATTATGTCAGCAAGATAGATGCAAGCCAGTCGGTGATGGTGATCAAGGAAGTGGAAGGTTCAGTACCGGCCGGTCTTCCTGTGATTATCGAATGTGAGAGTCCACTTGCGAGCGACAACCGCCTGACAATTCTCGACGAGGCCACAGCATCAGTGAAGGGCAACCAGCTGAAGGGAGTATGGTTTGAGAGCAATTTTGACGGACACGTCAACAACACTGCCTTCGACTCATCCACTATGCGTGTGCTTGGCGAGGTTGATGGTCAGTTGTCGTTTGTGAAGGCTGACTATGAGAATGTTCCGCGCAACCAGGCCTATATCGTGCTTGCCGGCACCCGCCAGTTGGGTATCGACAACTATGATGTGCTGACCGAAGAGGAGCTCACCGAGCGTGGTGGCGTGGCTTTCCTGAATGCCGACACCTTGGTGGATGTATATCATGTGGATGGCACCGTTGTGCGCCATTCCATACCGATGTCGGAGGTTGACAATCTTCCGCACGGTCTCTACATCATCCATTCAGGCGATGTCACCGAAAAATACCTCGTCCATTAATAATGCACAATGCACCGTTTTCAATGCACAATGCATAATGCACAATGCACAATCAGATGACGATGCTTGATGCTTGAAGCATAATACACGCATAATAAAATCGAATCGGAGAGACTCCGATTCGTTTTTTTTTTGTAATTTTGCATTTTAAAACGTTTTTCCCCTTCCTCCGACGTTTTTATAGTATAGCCGCAGGAAGTAAGCGAGCAATAATTGAAAATATTAATCATGCAGTCCGCAAAGGCATAGAGAGTGCATTGCGAATTGTGAATTATGCATTGAATAAAGTGAATTTTGAAGAATTAGGCGTCGAGCCGCGTCTGCTAAGGGCTATTCAGGAATTGGGTTTTGAGACCCCAATGCCAATTCAGGAAATGGTAATCCCCCACCTCCTTCAGAAAGAAGGAGACGTGGTAGGGCTCGCCCAAACCGGAACCGGCAAAACCGCCGCATTCGGACTTCCCCTCCTCCAGCGCATCAATGAAGAGAGCGATGCGACCCAGGCCCTTGTCATCGCCCCGACGCGCGAACTCTGCCTTCAGATAGCGGGTGACCTTGCCGATTTCGCCAAATACATGGAACAGGTGAAAATCATCCCCGTCTATGGCGGAAGCAGCATAGAGTCGCAGATCCGAGGCATAAAGAAAGGAGTGCAGGTGATAGTGGCGACTCCCGGCCGACTTATCGACCTCATAAAGCGAGGAGTGGTGAAATTGGACCATGTCAACACAGTGATCCTTGATGAAGCAGACGAGATGCTCAACATGGGATTTATCGATGACATCAACGAAATACTCTCGCACGTGCCGGAAGAGCGCAAGATGCTTATGTTTTCCGCCACAATGCCCAAGGAAATCGCAGCCATCGCCCGCAACTTCATGAAGGAGCCGGTGGAATTTGTGGCCGGCAACAGGAATGAGGGGGCTAAAAATGTGAAACACATCTACTACATGGTGAAGGCTCAGGACAAATACCTTGCCCTCAAACGTGTGGCTGACAACAACCCCGACATATATGGCATCATCTTCTGTCGCACAAAGCGCGAGACCCAGGAGATAGCCGACAAACTGATTGCCGACGGCTACAACGCCGACTGCCTGCACGGCGACCTCTCGCAGGCGCAGCGCGACCTTGCGATGAAGAAATTCCGCGACCATGTCACCCAGCTGCTGGTGGCGACCGACGTCGCAGCCCGCGGTCTTGACGTTGACGACCTCACGCACGTGATCAACTATGGTTTGCCCGATGATGTGGCAGTTTACACCCACCGTTCCGGACGTACGGGACGAGCCAACAAAACCGGAGTATCGGTGGCCATCATCCACTCCCGCGAGAAAGGCCGTCTGCGTGAGATTGAAAAGCGCATCGGCAAGGAATTTGAATATAAGAAAGTTCCGACACCCGACCATATCATCGAAAAGCAGATCTATCATCTTGCCGACCGCATCGAGAGGGTCGAGGTAGATGAGGATTCCATCTCCAAATTTCTCCCCGGAGTTCGCAAGAAACTGGAATGGCTATCGGAAGATGACCTGCTTAAGCGTGTGCTTTCCCTGGAATTCAACCGTCTGCTCGACTACTACCGCGATATGCCCGACATCGACCTCAATGCATCTGCAAAGGGGGACCGCAAGGAGCGTGGCGAGCAAGAGGAGCGGAAGCAACGCAAGGGTAAAGGCGAGCGGCACATCAGCGGCGACAAAGACCGCCGCACGGCAGAGGACGGTTATGAGCGTCTGATGGTCAACATCGGCAAAGCCGAGGGATTTTTCCCGGGGAATCTGATGGAATTGGTCAATCGCTCCGTAGCCGGTGTGAAACCGGAGATAGGTCGCATCGACCTCCTGCCGGAATATACCCTCTTCGACGTCAGGAAGAAGGATGCCCGCAAGGTGGTGGATGCCCTGCGCAACGCGGAATTCTTCGGCAGAAAGGTTCGTGCGGAGTTTGCTACCGACCGCGACTATGCCCGCGAGGCGAAGGACCGGCAGAAGAAAGCCGAATCCAAGAAAAAGAAAAAAACGGACGAAAAGAAGGGTAAAAACAAGAAAGCCAAGGCAACTGCCCGCACCGACTATGAACTCTCGCTTGGCAAAGCCCCGAAGTCGAAGAAGAAAGATAAGGCGAAGCAAATGAACTCCGAGAGACCAAAATACAACGGCAACTATGATATTTTCAAAAAATGAGAAAGATATCATTAATATTAATATCCTTGCTTTCAGCAATATCCGCATTGGCTCAGGAGCCTCTCACCGCCCAGCGAGTATTTTCTGATGCACCCCTCGAGGTGCTCGATCTGCTGCGACCGAGTGTACGGCTCGACATGCTCGACTATTACACCCAGGTCGACAGCATCATAGCGGTGCAGAATGCGCTTGGTGGCAAGAGCAATCTCGAAACCCTGACCAACGACTATCTGAAGGTGTCGGTGACACCGGCTTCATCGCTTGAGATCAAGATTCTGCCCCACAAGAAAGACTTCATCGCCATGACCCTTTATACTGTGGGGGGCGACAGCATTGCCGAAGACACCAAGGTACAGTTTTTTGACTCAAACCTCCAGCCCCTTCCTGCGGACAAATTCCTGACAGTTCCGTCAGCCGAAAGTTTTTTCAATCTGAAAGGTTCGGAGATCACGTCGGCAGAATTGGCAGAATGGCTTCCCTTCCAGACCTTCACCCTCGGCGCAGAACCCTGCGACAACACACTGACTCTGACGCTGACCACACTGCAGACCCTCCCACAGGAGACACGCACCCGATTGCAACCAATCCTATCCCCCACCCGCCGTGCCGCATGGACCGGCACCCGCTTCAAATTTCAATAGACTAAAGTGACTGCGGCAAAATTCAAAATTCAAAATTCAAAATTATACATGAAGACCCGAGTAAGATTCGCCCCCTCTCCCACAGGGCCTCTCCATATCGGAGGAGTCCGCACAGCACTCTACAATTATCTCTTTGCCCGCCAGAATGGCGGCGACATGATACTCCGTATTGAAGACACCGACAGCCGCCGGTTTGTGCCCGGTGCGGAGGAATATATCAACGAAAGTCTCCGCTGGCTTGGCATCGGCATCGACGAAGGCGTACGCGAAGGTGGGGCCTACGGCCCCTACAAGCAGAGCGAGCGCCGCGACATCTACCGCAAGTATGCCATGCAACTCCTCGATGACGGAAAGGCCTACATAGCCTTCGACACCCCGGAGGAACTGGAGGCAGCTCGTGCGGAGCACCCCAACTTCCAATACGACGCCCACACGCGCATGCAAATGCGCAACTCCCTCACTCTTCCCAAAGAGGAAGTGGACCGACTCATCAAGGAAGGCAATCAGTATGTGGTGCGCATCAATATTGAGCCGGACCAGGACGTCCATATCAACGACCTTATCCGCGGAGAGGTCGTGATCAATTCCAATATCCTCGACGACAAGGTGCTATATAAGAGTGCCGATGATCTTCCGACATACCACCTTGCCAATATAGTTGATGACCACCTGATGGAGGTGAGCCATGTGATTCGCGGCGAGGAATGGTTGCCATCTGCCCCTCTCCATATTCTGCTTTATCGTGCTCTCGGTTGGGAAGAGACAATGCCGCAGTTTGTGCATCTGCCTCTGCTTCTCAAGCCGGTAGGCAACGGCAAGCTCTCCAAGCGTGATGGCGACAAACTCGGTTTTCCGGTGTTTCCGCTCGAATGGCACGACCCTGTCAGCGGCGAGGTATCCTCGGGCTATCGCGAGAAGGGGTATCTGCCGGAAGCGGTGGTCAATTTCCTTGCGCTGCTTGGATGGAATCCGGGCGATGACTCCGAGATTATGAGCATGGATGAGCTGATAGAGAAATTCTCTTTCGACCACTGCTCGAAGGCCGGTGCCAAATTTGACTATAAGAAGGGAATCTGGTTTAATCATGAATATCTGATGCGCATGGACGACATGGCCCTTGCCGAAATCTTTGTCCCCATACTTAAGGATAAGTTGGCGGAGCTTAGTATGGAGCCGGCTGCTTTAGCTGCCGGAAAGACAATCGATGATTTCGGTATGGACTATATTGCGAAAGCTGTCGGGATGGTGAAGGGTCGCATCGAGTTTGTGCAGGATCTGTGGGCACAGGGGGATTTCTTCTTTGTGGCTCCGACTGCATATGCTGAGAAGGATGTCAAAAAACGTTGGCAGGAAGATACTCCGCGGATCATGGAGGAACTTTGTGGTGTGCTGGAGGGTATCGACGACATGTCGTCGGCAAATGCCGAGAAGGTCGTGCTTGACTGGATTGCATCGAAGGAATATCATCTTGGAAATGTCATGAATGCATTCCGTCTGTGTGTCGTTGGTGCGTGCCGAGGCCCGCACATGTTCGACATCACCGAGCTGATGCCGAAATCCGAGGTGCTCGCCCGCATCCGCCGCGCCATCGCCACCATCCCCTAACCACTCTTCCAAGTGTAATCAAGAGTCCCAAGAGTATCAAGTGTACCCATGATTACAATAATCCCTTGCTCAGACGTGTTATTTTTTTGCTTTAATTAAAACATTTTGACGTCATTTTGCGTTTTATGGTAAAGAATTGCTATGAAAATCCGCCAAATTCGTAGTATTCTATAGGTAAAAACAATAACAAAAAGATTTAATAATATGAAGAAAGCTTTACTCGCTACCCTCATTGGCGCCACTGTTGCATCTGGCGCCTCCGCAGCCGTGTATGATTTCTCCTATGCAAGTGGAGAATTGTATTTCGACGGTTACAGCAAAAAACAGACCTACGACATCGCCATCTTCCTACCTGGCGATACCTTCGGAGGCATGAAAATCACTTCCATCAGTGCTCCGGTGAATGCCGACAATGGTGGCAGAGGAATCGGCAACTATCAGGATCCGTCGGTGTGGCTATCATCCGAACTTCTTCTGGATAGCAAGAAAAATGCGCCAAACATTGCGTCTTACAGTGCCAACATAGATTTGGCCACAGATGATTCCACTTTGGCATATATCAGCTACACACTTCCGGAAGCATACACCATTCCGGCGGAGGGAGTCTATGTAGGCTACAGCTTTGAGGTCAAGGCACTTGACGCTGCGACAAAATATCCCATTGCCTACGGGGCAGGTGGCGCAGAGGGTTCTTTCTACGTACATGCCACATCAAGCGTGAAACAATGGACTGCCGGCTATGAGGATGGCACATCGAGCGCCATTGTGGTTGGCCTTGATGCAGACAATCTTCCTGCTGCAAACGTATCATTCTCATCAATCCCAAGTTTTGTATATCTTTCGCTCAACGAACCGAAGACAGTAACCGCTAAACTTATAAGCACTGCAAGTGAACCGGTATCTTCCGTTGATTTCGAATTTACTTTAGGGGGCAACGCCCAGTCTTGCCACTATGAGCTTGCTGAACCGGTTTCAGCAGGTATTTACAAAGCGTTCAATGCAAGTTTTGAAATACCTGCCCAGAGTGCACTCGGCAGTGAAGAAATTGAAGTGAAAGTGGCAAAAGTGAATGGCAAAGCCAACTCCTCAGAATATTCTTCTGCCTCAACCGAAGTGTCCGTCTTCAATATGGCACCGGTTCACCAGGCACTTATGGAGGAATACACAGGTACATGGTGCGGTTATTGTCCCCGCGGTTGGGCTGCCATGGAATACATCAAGGAAAATTATCCCGACTTCATCACAGCGGCTTACCACAATGACGACCCGATGACTATTACGACTTCCTACCCGGTATCAGTTAGTGGTTTCCCATCTGCTTCATTTGACAGAAGTGTGTTAGGTGATCCATATTATGGAACAAAGACTTATTTCACAACTCCCCCTGTCATTGGCGATATTATGGCTATCAATAACCAAAATACACCTTGGGCGTTGAAACTAAGCCATAACTGGGATTATGACAACTACCTTACGGTGAATGTTGACTTCCTGCACATCGAAGGATTTGACAACGAATCCTACAAGATTGGTTTCCTTCTTGTGAGCGACGGTCTTAGCAATGCCGATGACAGCAATTGGAATCAGAGCAACTACTTTTATTCTTACGCGCCACAGTATATTCCGCAACTTAACCAGTTCTGCAGCGGTGGCATATATGGCAAATCTTCAGTCAAGGGTCTTGTATTCAATGATGTGGTCGTATCTGTGGATGGTTATAAAGGTGTATCTGGAAGTGTGCCCTCCTCTATGAATGCTGATGAGTTTTCAAGCATGACATATTCCTGGAATCTTGACAAAGTTTCTTCAGATCTCATCCCCGACAAGAATAAACTGCGCGTCATAGCATTCGTTCTTAACAGCAAGGGTAAAGTGCTGAATGCTGCCAAGCAGGACATCACAGACTTCGTGGCAACCGGTAACACTACAACCCAAGGAGGATCTGCAGTAGAAAGCATCGAGTTTGACGTGAATGCTCCCGTGGAATACTACAACCTCAACGGCATGAAGGTCAGCAATCCAGCAGCCGGCATCTACATCCGCCGCCATGGCAACGCAACAGAAAAGGTCGTCATCAAATAATACCAAATTAGCGTCCTGCGGACGCTAATTCATCAGTAACCGGGTACATCGAGCCGTTGGCGAGACGTACCCGGCTTATGCTACCCACAAAAAGGTGTCCGCAGGACACCGATTTACACCCATCACATCCATTTTATAAGATTTTATCAAACATTCACAATTAAAAAACGTTATACTATTGTAAATCTTAAAAATTATTCTTAAATTTGCATCGTAAAAACTCATTTAAACAATCATATCGCGATAATAATCTCTAATCGGCTATAATAGTGCATTATGCAATTAGCATTGTGCATTTTATAAATGGCAGCGATGCCAATATGCCACTATCAAACTAAAAAAATGGAAGAAAAGAAACCTAAGCGCCCGAGAATCGGAGCAATTCCCACAAACACGGAAAACACAGACCGAGATTCCATTCAGTCACGCCCATACAGAGGCACTGAACGTCCGGAGTTCCCTCAGCGTGGCTTTGCCCCGCGTCCGCGCCGTCCCTACACTCAGGAAAACGGAAATTACCAACCGCGTCAAAACAACTACAATGGCTACAACAGCTATAGCAGCTACAGTGCCAACCGCAATCAAAACCGCGAACAGGATGGCGAACAGCAACCGGGCTACCGTCCGCGCCAAAACTCATACAATCCGCACAACAACCGCAACAACCAAGGCGGCTATAACAGCTACAACAGTTACAACAGCTACAACAACGGCGGCGAGAATCGCGTCTCCGACCATCAGCAGGGTGGCTACCGTCCGCGCTCCAACGGCTATGGCAACCAGGGCGGCTACCAGAAACAGGGCGGATATCAGAAACAAGGTGGATACCAGAAGCGCCAGCAGTTTGGCAAACCCAACCAGAAACCGGGTCAGAAATTCACTCCGCGTCCGCGACGCATAGAATATGAACTTGAGGATTTCGATCCAAACGAACCGATCCGCCTCAACAAGTTTATCGCCAACTCCGGCATCTGCTCGCGCCGCGAGGCCGATGAGAAGATAGCAGCCGGACTGGTTACCGTCAACGATCAGGTGGTGACCGAACTTGGCACCAAGATCAGCCGCAACGACGTTGTCAAGATTCAAGACAAGGTTGTAACCCCGGAGAAGAAATGCTATGTGCTCCTCAACAAGCCCAAAGACTGCGTGACGACCAGCGATGATCCCAACGGGCGCATGACAGTGCTCGACGTAGTGAAGGGGGCATGCCAGGAACGCATCTATCCAGTGGGGCGCCTTGACCGCAACACCACCGGAGTGCTTCTGCTGACCAACGATGGCGAACTTGCATCAAAACTGACCCATCCGAAATATGTGAAGAAGAAAATCTATCACGTATGGACCGACAAGGATATCTCTGAGGAGGATATGCAGCGCATCGCCGACGGCATCGAACTCGAGGACGGTGAGATCCATGCAGACGCTATCTCCTACGCCAACGACACCGACAAGAATCAGGCCGGCATCGAGATCCACAGCGGCAAAAACCGCATCGTGCGCCGCATATTCGAGCACCTTGGATATCGGGTGACAAAACTGGACCGCGTCTATTTCGCCGGCCTCACCAAGAAGAATCTCCCGCGAGGCCGCTGGCGCTATCTCACCCAGGAAGAAGTCAATTTCCTCCGCATGGGATCGTTTGAATAAATTAAAAATTTAAAATTCAACTTTCGCAAACGAAAGTTGAGGTTTATAGGTTTATGGTTTATAGGTTTATGTTATTGGTAGCCTTACAATTTTATATTTTTCAGGCCGATTATCTGATTTGTCAGAAAACCTCTGGATTCAGTCCGGGAATAAATGATACTGATAAAATAAACCCATAAACCTATAAACCCATAAACCTTAAGTTGAGCTTGCGAAACTTAAATTAAAAATTAAAAATCTAGAATAAAGAATAAACGTCAGTGTAGGGACATGCAACAGATAAAAAGAACAACAGTAAAAGCACTTCTTGCCGAACCCGACAAATTCTTCGGCAAGGAGGTGGACGTAAAAGGCTGGGTGCGCACCCGGCGTGGCAATAAAAACGTAGCTTTCATCGCCCTCAACGACGGCACCACCATCAAAAACGTGCAGATAGTGGTCGATTTTGCCAAAAAGCCGGAGGAGACTCTAAAGGATGTCACAACCGGAGCCTCCATCCATGTTCAAGGCGAGGCTGTTGCCTCCCAAGGCAAAGGCCAGGTGATTGAGATCCAGGCTGCCGAACTGGAGGTGTATGGTAAGGCTGACCCTGCAGAATATCCCCTGCAGAAGAAAGGCCACACTCTGGAGTTTCTCCGCGAGATAGCCCACTTGCGTCCGCGCACCAATACCTTTGGTGCTGTGCTACGCATACGCCACGCATTGGCATACGCAATCCATAAATTCTTCAACGACAAAGGCTTCTACTATTTCCATACCCCACTCATCACAGCATCCGACTGTGAAGGGGCCGGTGCTCAATTTCAGGTTACCACTCTGCCGCTCGAAAATCTCCCACTCGGAGAAGACGGAAAACCCGACTACAGCCAGGATTTCTTCGGCAAGATGGCCTCTCTGACTGTGAGCGGTCAGCTGGAAGGAGAACTTGGTGCCACCGCCCTTGGTTGCATCTACACCTTCGGTCCCACTTTCCGCGCTGAGAATTCCAACACTCCTCGCCACCTCTCGGAGTTCTGGATGATAGAGCCGGAAATGGCCTTCTATGAGATTGAAGACAACATGGATCTTGCCGAAGAGTTTGTGAAATACTGTATCTCCTACGCTCTCGAGCATTGCCGCGACGACATCGAATTCCTTGCAGAGCACTTCGACAAGGATCTCATCGACCGCCTCAACTTCGTAATCAACAACGACTTCGTGCATCTCCCATATACCGAGGGTGTTAAGATTCTCGAAGAGAGTGGCAAGAAATTCGAGTTCCCCGTATATTGGGGAATCGATCTCGCCTCTGAGCATGAGCGTTACCTCGTGGAGGAACATTTCAAAAAACCGGTTATCCTCACCGACTATCCCAAGGAAATCAAGGCTTTCTACATGAAACTCAACGACGATGGGAAGACTGTCCGTGCTATGGACGTGCTATTCCCGAAGATCGGCGAGATTATCGGCGGAAGCCAGCGTGAGGAAGACTATGGCAAACTCAAACAGCGCATGGCCGACCAGGGTCTGGAAGGCATGGACTGGTATCTCGACACCCGCAAATACGGCTCTGTGCCTCACAGCGGTTTCGGTCTCGGTTTTGAGCGACTGATACTCTTCGTCACCGGAATGCAAAACATCCGCGACGTAATCCCCTTCCCCCGCTATCCGAACAACTGCGAATTCTAAGGTAGGGACGCCATTCATAGCGTCCCCATCGTTAATCACCAAATGCAAAGATTATTAGCATTCATACTAATATCGCTTATTTCCCTCTCCTGCGGCTTGACAGCCCAGGAGAGGACCGATTCTGCACCGGCAGGCGCCCCCCTCATCGTCAGCCTTGTGACTTGCGACCCCGGCCCAGACGTCTATGAACTTTGCGGACACACCGCGCTGCGCATACGCAACGAGGAGATGGACTCCGTATGGAACTACGGTATTTTCGATTTCTCATCACCTAATTTCATCTACCGTTTCTGCAAAGGTCAGACCGACTACATCGTTTGCGGCTACGATTTCAAGTATTTCCTGCCGACATACATCAACCGCGGCTCCCGCGTCTCAGAGCAGGTGCTCGACCTGACGCCAGAGGAGGCGGAAACGCTCCGCAAATTATTGCAAACCGAGGCGTTGCCCCAAAACCGCGTGTATCGCTACAATTACGTACTCGACAATTGCGCCACCCGCCCCTGGAAACGTGTAGGCGAAGCCACCGAAAGGGCTATTCAGACACCCGACACGCTATATTTCACCACTTTCCGAAAGGAGATGCGCCATTTCCACCGCAACTATCCATGGTATCAGTTTGGCATCGACCTCGCCCTCGGGAATGGCATCGACCAGCAGTTGGGAAAAGACCAGGACATTTTCGCCCCGCCGGTGTTGGCGGCAAAAGTGGCCGAGGCTACAATTGATGGAAAACCCTTGGTCAAAGAAACAAATATCCTCTTTCCCGGTCTGGAAGACGCTACTCTCCCTCCAACACCTTGGTATCTTACCCCGACATTTGTCGGACTTATGATGTTCCTCATCTCCCTTGCCCTAATGATCCATTCTCTGCGTAGGGACGTGCCTTTGGCACGTATGGATGACAATCCCACCACCACGAAATTTCATTTATTTGCCAAGTTATGGATTTCGGCATACTTTTTGCTATGTGGTATAGGAGGATGCGTAATCGCATTCCTGGTGTTCTGTTCGGAACACGAGGCCACCTCTCCCAACTGGATTCTGCTTTGGCTTAATCCTCTGCAGATTATCCCAGCCCTTGGCGTATGGTTTAAGTCTTGGCGAAAACCGGTGAAAATAATGGCGATATATGACTGGTTTGTCGGTCTTTACATATTCTCAGTATTTATCTGCCGATATATTGTCCCGGCTTCGGTATATTTCTCCCTCTCCGGGCAGGTTGCAAACCTCGCAATCCTTTTCATGTCACTCTGCCTCATCCCCCTCTCCTCAATTATCATATCGATAAATAATTCAAAATTCAAAATTCAAAATTCAAAATTATAACCTTGAACCGCCTATTAACCTCCGTGCTATGCAGCCTTGTGGGATTCTCCACAGTGGTCTTCGCAGATCCATCGCGACCGAAACTCGTGGTGGGAATCGTTGTGGACCAACTGCGCACGGACTATATAGACTTCCTGAAGGAGAGATTTGGCGAGAAAGGTTTCAACCTCCTGATCAACAACGGACTCTATCTGAAGAATGTGGAGTTTGATGCCAAAGACTTAGACCTCGCCAATTCCACCGCCATACTATACACCGGCAACTATGCGCCATCTTCCGGCATCCCGGCCGCAAAGGTGTATGACCCTGCTTCGAAATATCCACTTCCCGTGCTTCATGACGCAGAGATGCTGGGCAATTTCTCAAATGAAACATATAGTCCCAAATCATTGAGACTCTCCACCATAAGCGATGAACTTGCCATTGACGGAGTTGGCCTTGGAGGCATCTATAGCATTGCTCCGGATGCCATGCAAGCAATCATCATGGCAGGGCATGCCGGGACGAGTGCATTCTGGATTTCAGACGAAAACGGCAAATGGGCCACAACCACCTATTATAAGGAGGTGCCGTCAGTCGTCACGCAAAGAAACTACCGCCATCCCCTTTCCGAACGACTCGACACAATGGTATGGACGCCAAGCACACCGCTCGACAGCTACAACGGTGTGCCGGCCCAGAAGAAATATTTCCCCTTCCGCCACACCTTTCCCAAGAAATCGGCCGACAGAATCGACCAGTTTAAGGAGTCGCCGTTGGTCAATACGGAAGTCACCGACATCGCCATCGACTATCTAAAAAACCTACAGCTCGGACAGCGAGGCGACGTCATCGACATGCTCAATATCGGCTACACCGCCGCTCCCTTCCGCTACACGCCCGACGGCGACGTGCGCCTCGAACTCCAGGACACCTATCTGCGTCTTGACGGACAGTTGCAACGACTTTTCGCCGCAATCAACGAGAGCGTCGGACTCGACAATGCCTTTATATTCCTATCTTCCACCGGCTATTATGACGATGCCGTAGTGGATGATGCCAAATATAGAATTTCCACCGGAAATTTCTCCATGAAGCGAGCCGTGTCGCTGCTCAACTCATATCTAAGCGCACAGCATGGCAATGACCAGTACGTGGATGGAAGTTTCCACAACCAGATATATCTCGACCACAGCACCATCGACCGCCACGGTCTGAGCCTTACCGACGTAAGGCGCGATGCCCGCGACTTCCTCGTGAGGATGAGCGGCGTGGCCGACGTGAAGTCAATCACTGAAATATCAGGAGAGACTACACCGGAACTGCGATCAATCAACCGCAGTCTGGACCCCAAAACCTGCGGCGACCTGCGGCTCGAATTTGCCCCCGGCTGGACCATCAACGATGACGTGCGTCTTCCCTTGGTGAAATGGCAGGTAAGGGAGGGCAATCCCGCCACCCCGGCTTTCCTGATGGGGAAAGGGGCGCCGACACAGGTCATCACCACCCCCGTCTCGGCGGCAGCCATAGCGCCCACGGTTTGCTCCGTGATGCGCATCAGAAGTCCCAATGGTGCATCTTCCGCCCCTCTCTCTTGGTAATTCCGATAATTTTCATTATCTTTGCACTTTATTTAATAAGTTTAAAGTTTAGAGTTTAGGGTTTTGTTCTTTGGAATTGGACTCCATCATAAACTTAACTCTAACCACTAACCCCTAATCCTTTAGAACAATGGGATTCTCTAATATACTCAAATCAATATTCGGCGACCAAAGCGAACGCGCCGTGCGCCCGCTTTGGAACCGCCTGCAGAAGGAAATCAACCCAATCTCCGACCAGATCCGCGACATCTCAAACGATGAACTCCGCGGACGCATCAACACTATACGCGACGACATCCGCAACGAGGCCAAGACCTACAAAGACAAGATGTCCGACATCCGCGCCAAGATCGAGACTATGGAATTCGACAAGCGCGAACCTTATTGGAAAGAAATTGACACCCTGAAGGAGGACATGTACAAGATGTATGCCCGCAAACTCGATGCGGCTCTTCCTGAGGTGTTTGCTGTGGTGAAAGAGACAGCCCGCCGTCTTGCAGAAAACGACACCATAGAGGTGGCTGCCAGCGACTTCGACCGCGAACTGGCTGCAAAAGGAAAGGATTTCATCTCCATTGATGGCGACAAGGCTATATATAAAAATTCATGGATGGCCGGCGGCAACGAGATCAAGTGGGATATGGTCCACTACGATGTGCAGTTGATCGGCGGCATGGTGCTTCACGGCATACTGCAAGGCGACAAAACCTCCAACAACATTGCCGAGATGGCTACCGGTGAGGGCAAGACCCTCGTGGCTACCCTCCCCGTCTTCCTCAACGCCCTCACAGGCGAAGGCGTCCATGTGGTGACCGTCAACGATTACCTCGCCAAGCGCGACTCCGAATGGATGGGTCCTCTATATGAGTTCCATGGTCTTTCAGTGGCTTGCATCGACAAGACCGAGCCCAACTCTCCGCAGCGCCGGGAAGCATATCGCTGCGATATCACATTCGGCACCAACAACGAGTTTGGTTTCGACTATCTGCGCGACAACATGGCGACCCAAATCACAGACCTCGTGCAGCGCGACGACCATTATTACGCAATCGTCGATGAAACCGACTCCGTGCTTATCGACGATGCCCGTACGCCGCTTATCATCTCCGGTCCGATACCAAAGGGCGACGACCAGATGTTCAACGAGTTCAAGCCCAACGTGGAGAAGGTGATCAACGCCCAACGCAAACTTGCACAGGGACTTCTGCTTGAGGCAAAAGACAAGATTTCGGCAGCGATGAGCGGCGACCCGGAGCGAGTAAAGAAGTTTGACAAGGGGGACGGCAAGAAGCCACTCACAGCCCAAGAGCTCCTTGAAGACGGCGGTCTTGCACTTTTCCGCGTCTACAAATCACTTCCCAAGCATGGACCCCTCATCCGCTATCTGAGCGAGGAAGGCATCAAACCGATACTGCTCAAGACTGAGGAGAAATATATGCAGGACAACAACCGCGAGATGCCTTTCGCCGTCGAGCCCCTTTTCTTCGTGGTGGATGAGAAAAACCACAGCATCGAACTCACCGACAAGGGTATCCAGGTGCTGACCGACACCACCCAGGATCCGAATTTCTTCGTGCTTCCCGATATCACCTCACAACTTGCCGAAGTTGACAATATGGAAGGCACCGATGACGAAAAGAGCCAGCGCAAGGATGACCTGCTCCAGGACTACAGCGTGAAGTCGGAGCGTGTCCACACCGTGAACCAGCTTCTTAAGGCTTACACACTTTTCGACAAGGATGTGGAATACGTCATCGACGACAACAAGATCAAGATAGTAGATGAACAGACCGGACGTATCATGGAAGGGCGCCGCTATTCCGACGGACTCCACCAGGCCATTGAGGCCAAGGAGGGGGTAAAGGTAGAGGCGGCCACGCAGACCTACGCCACGATCACGCTGCAAAACTACTTCCGCATGTATCGCAAACTTGCCGGCATGACCGGCACGGCGATGACAGAGGCCGGTGAGTTCTACGACATCTACAAGATGGAGGTGGTGGAGATACCGACCAACCGTCCGGTGATCCGCGACGATATGAAAGACCGCGTATATCGCACCAAGAAAGAGAAATACGCCGCTGTGATTCAGGAAGTGGAAGATATGATCAAGATCGGTCGTCCGGTGCTTGTCGGCACCACATCGGTAGAGATTTCCGAACTCTTAAGCCGCATGCTCCAGATGCGCAAGATTCCGCATCAGGTATTGAATGCCAAACTGCATCAGAAGGAGGCGGAGATTGTGGCCCAGGCCGGTAAGTCAGGTACTGTCACAATCGCCACCAACATGGCGGGCCGCGGTACCGACATCAAGCTGACGCCAGAGGTGAAGGAAGCCGGTGGCCTTGCAATCATCGGTACCGAACGCCACGAGTCGCGTCGCGTCGACCGCCAGCTTCGTGGTCGTGCCGGACGTCAGGGTGACCCGGGCAGTTCAGTATTCTTCGTCTCGTTTGAAGACAACCTCATGCGTCTCTTCGCCGGCGAGCGAATCTTCAAGATGCTCGACAAGATGGGCTTCCAGGAGGGTGAGATGCTGGAGTCGAAGATGCTGACCAACTCCATCGAAAAGGCCCAGAAGAGAGTGGAGGAGAACAACTTCGGTATCCGCAAACGCTTGGTGGAATATGATGACGTGATGAACGCCCAGCGCACGGCAATCTATGGCAAACGCCAGAACGCACTGAAGGGTGAGCGCATCGGTACTGATATTGCCAATATGATTTACGACACGTCACACAGCCTTGTTCAGAATAATCCCGATTACAACGACCTCCGCCAGGAGGTGCGCAAGGCACTTGCCATCGACTTCCCGATGACAGAGGAGCAATATCGCAAAGCTGACCGCGACACCGTGGCCAATGAACTTGCAGAAGAGGCTCTCAACACATACTATCGCAACCGCGACAAGATTGCAGCAGCCGCAATGCCCTATATCAAGGAATTTGTGGAGGAACGCAACGTAACAGGTGTAGTTGGAGTTCCTGTCACCGATGGACGCCGATACTACAACATCCGCTGCGACCTGAAGGAGGCTTACGACAATGAATGTCGTCCGATCGTGAAGGGTTGGGAGAAGGCAGTCCTTCTGCAGTCGATCGACAATGCTTGGCAGGAGCAGTTGCGAGAACTTGACGAGCTGCGCAAGTCGGTGCAGAATGCAAGCTACGAGCAGAAAGACCCGCTCGTGATCTACAAACTTGAGGCTTACGGCCTTTGGAAAAACATGCTCGAAGAGATGAACTCCAAGGCTGTGGCCACCCTGATGCGTGGCAAACTGGCAGCTCCGGATTATGAGGAGGCCAAGGCAACCCGCGAGGCTCAAGAGGCTACCCAGAAGGCACAGCGTCAGGCAGTTGCTGCCCGGCGCAATGCCCAGGCTGCCGCATATAGCCGCACCCAGGAGATACGCCGTGAATATGGCGCATCAAATCCGTCGAACCCCTATGCAAACTACTCCACTACCCGCGAGACATACGAGGGTGAGAACGCCCAGCGTCAGGCCGCCCAGAATATAAACCGCCAGGCGCAGCAGGTGCGCCGCCCGGTGAAAGCTGAGCCCAAAGTCGGCCGCAACGATCCTTGTCCTTGCGGCAGCGGAAAGAAATATAAGAACTGCCACGGCAAAAACCTTTGATAATGGAAAAAGAATATTACATAGTGCGCGACAACAACCGCGTAGGTCCAATGACTTTTGAGCAGTTGGCCCAGACCGGTCTCGAGCCCTCCACTCTTGTCTGGACAGCCGGCATGGCTGACTGGGCAAGGGCCGACTCGCTGCCGGAACTTGAGGCGATTCTCGCCAGCGTGGCGAATGAGGAATCAGCTTTCGGATCATACGCGCAACCCCAGGAGCCACCCCGCATCAAGAAACCCTGGGAGCAGCAAAATGCCGAACAATATGGCCAGCAATATGGCCAGCAACGCCAGTATGGAAATCAGCAGAATGGCAACGGCAACGTTCACGTCAGGACCAACTGGAAGACCCTTTCGATAGTGGCAATGGTGGCCGGGTTTATATTCTCGTGCATAGGCGGCATTGTAGGCATCTTCGCCTTGCTTGAGGCAAACAAGGCCGAGAATCTGGAGATGTCCGGTTTTGAGCAGCAAGCTCAAAACAACTGGTCTAACTGCAAAACGCTGACTATTATTGCTTTCGTGCTCGTAGGTCTCGGTTTGATTGGCAATATCATGGTTTTGAGATATAGCCCATCTATAATGCAACTTGCTTTGTGACGCATGAAGATATATGCAATGATTGATGGGCAACAGGTTGGCCCGATGCCGCTCGATGACATCGTGGCTGCCGGAGTGCGCCCCGACACCTACGTATGGTGCAAGGGGATGGCTGATTGGCAAAAGGCATCGGAAGTGCCCGACATCTGCCGCTATTTCCGTCTGCGCCTTGCCGGAGTGTTGCCAACGATGCCCGGAATTGGCACAAAGTCGCAGGAGCAGCGTATGCTCGACGAGCAGGCGGAGCAGGAGGCTCTGATTCAGCAACTGCCTCCGATGGCGAGAAACTTAGTGAGGAAATCGGGAGTCAAGCTACGCAAGGAAGACCTTCCGCGACCCTCCGACCATCAGGAGTCGCGATGGCTGCCAATCCTGGTCTACATCGCCTGCACAATCCTAATCCTAATCGGATTCTTCCTATTAAAGCTATAACAGATGAGAGGGTCGCTACCACAGCGACCCTCTCTCACGATTCCACTATACATCTCAGTAAATTTACGGAGAATGTTTGGTAGTTTCGATGAAAATGACTAATTTCGCCGTATGAGACGAACTGCAAAACATACTGCCTATATATGGCAACGGAAGGATTGGCCTGAGTTCAGATGGGACTCGGAGGCGTTGCTCGAACCGCTTAGCCGACTCAGTCATCTGCATGGACAACTGAACGGCAGGATGTCAATGCTCGGATTCAACGAGAAGTGTCGTTCGCTATTGTCAGCCATGACCGAAGATTTGATTTGCTCTTCGGAGATTGAGGGGGTAATGCTCAACCCGAATTCTGTGCGAAGCAGTATTGCCAGGCGTCTCGGCATCGAGGATGACGGGATGCTCGTTGAGGATCATTATGTCGAGGGGTTGGTAGATGTTATGCTTGATGCTGTTCGTAATTGCCGGGAGCCATTGACGGATGAAAGGTTGTTCGGGTGGCATGCCGCATTGTTTCCGTATGGGCGAAGCGGTATGCGCAGAATCACCGTTGCCAATTGGCGAAAAGGTGAGGAGCCTATGCAGGTGGTATCTGGTGCCTTCGGGCATGAAAAAGTGCATTACGAGGCTCCGCCATCAGATGCTGTTCCGGCGGAAATGGAGCGTCTGATCGAGTGGTGCAATACATCTTCCCAGTCGCCTTTCATAATGGCAGCTGTGGCTCACTTGTGGTTTGTAACCATACATCCGTTTGATGACGGCAATGGCCGCATAAGCCGCACGCTGGCCGATATGCTTCTTGCTCGGCTTGATGAAGAGTCGGTGCGATATTACAGTATGTCGGCCGAGATTAACCGCAACAAGAAGTCATACTATGATGTGCTTGAACGCACACAAAGCGGAGACTTGGATATTACTGAATGGATGCTGTGGTTTTTCGGCTGTCTTGAGAATGCGATAGTTCGCGCTTCAGGCATCATCGAGCGGACTTTGCAGAAGGCAGCGTATTGGGACGAGTTCCGTGATGTTGAAATCAACGAGCGGCAGCGAAAGGTGATCAATCGTCTGTGGGATGGTTTTGAGGGGAAATTGACCTCCTCCAAGTGGGCGAAGATATGCGGCTGCTCGCAAGACACGGCCTTGCGCGACATCAACGACCTTATAGCCAAAGGAATGCTCCGCAACAGCGGAGAAGGCGGCCGCAGCGCCAACTACCTCCTGCCGGAATAATCATTTGCTAAAAATGTTTATCTGGTTTCAATAAAATCTGCCGGGTTGTTGGCCTTTGAGCTGATGCTTGAAGTCGTTCAGCCGCTCGGTGGCTCTTGCAGAAGATTAGACCATCATCTGCGTAGCGCACAAACGGATGTCCGCGCCTTCCAAGCCCCTTGTCAAGTTCGTTGAGCAGTACGTTGGCAAGCAGAGGGCTGAGCGGACAGCCTTGGGGCGTTCCCTCTCGTGTTTACTCATATTTGCCGCTTACCATTACTCCGCTGTTGAGGTACTTGTGTATGAGTGAGATGACTGCATCGTCCGTTATTGTCCGTTGTAGTATCTCTATCAACTTGGCGTGATTGACGGTATCGAAGAAACGCTCAAGTTCTACATCCACCGCATAGTGGTAACCTTTGCTGATTATCTCTGTTGCCTTTACTAACGCCATTTTCCCTCCTCGGCGGGGGCGAAAGCCGTAGCGTCCCTCGCTAAACTGACGTTCATAGATTGGGGTTAACACTTGGGCAATCGCCTGTTGGATTACACGTGATGTTTGACAATATTCACTTCGGTCGGGTTCAGTCCTTCCCACGCGCAATCCTCGCATGGTACTATGACTTCGGCTGACTTCTCACGGCAAACTTTACTCCGTGGCTTTGAGCAAGTGGGTCGCCGCTACGTCCGTGAGACCTCCCCGATTAAGAGCATAATTTTTCACACTTATACCTGCTTGATTTACGCCACTCGTTCCGAATAGCTATTGGGCTTTGATTTCTATAGCAATCTCACCCACGAGGAAATGCCTTGGTATCAAGTTTCTGTACGTCAGGCCAGTGCTTTGCCGCCGACTTCCTTTACACCCAATGTCGCCATTGGCAGCTTGTCTTTGGCTGTACGCTTGCCGCTATTAGGCCGCGTTAGGGACTTGCACCCATTAGATTATACCCATGTCGGGCGAACAAAGTAAGGCACCTCAAGCCGAAGCCGGGTGCCTTGACATCCTTATTATAGTGCAGATATAGCGATATCCTCAAAAGAGAAGCCTATATGGGCACTTTGTCAGGTGCAAATTTAATGCTTTTCGATGACTTGACAAAATTTCACAAGGAAAAATTTGTGCAAGTTTCAATAATTTTATTGGTGGCCTCCTCTCTTGGATAAGCCAATAGTAATTTAAGATTTTCCTCAAGCTCGGTCTTTCTCGTTTGTGAAATTCTACCGAGCATATATCTTATAACGTAATATGCGCCTCGAATGTTGTGTCTGTCCGCGGCATCAATTCCCGCAGGTATGGATTTGATACCTTTTGCCAACTCCATGTTATATATGCAGCTGCCATGTGCACATTTGTTACGAATGACGCGAATGGTTTCAAGATAGTTGATAAAAACCTTCAATGAACACCCATATTCGTTGGCTATTAACTTCTTGACATCAGTATCTTTGATGGCCTGATACAATGCAGTGAGATTCCCAAGAGTCATAAACTCAAGTGTCTTCCACGCTGGGGCATATCTATCGTTTATGTATTTATCGTGGTGACGTTTGATTACCGGGTTCTCTTGAAGTGTAGAATACACTTTCTTTCTGAAATCTTGAACAAACGATGAGTTCATAATCGTTTTATCTACAAACCATGTGGGAGATTCCGCATAATGATTTGATACAATGTAAGTGATTCTTGACCGCAGATTTATCTCTATTCTATCAAGTGCATTCAACAACAATCTGCGAAGTTGGGTGTCGAATAAGTATAGATCGTATATAGATTTGAACGTACTTCCTGATATGTATTCATGTGTACGATTATGAATATTCGGAAATGAACGTTCAAAAGGGAATGCATAGAAGCCAAGACGATAGTAACCTATATCAAGAAGAATTTCTTCGGCTTTGGATTTATTGTCAAATACAACTCCCCTGCTTTCAAGGAGATGGATTTGTTTGTTCTTTCTTCATCGTATTCTTATTATAGATGCAAATTTACAACAATATAACAACTCTCACAACTTTTTCGGACATAACAACGAACAAAGAAGTTCATAATGCCCAACGCAAGTGAAAATTTTTAAAATATTTTCATTCGATTCAAGTAAGTCTCCTTTAGTTTATTCTCATATATCCAAATATTTATGTCCGTTCATCTCATCCTGCCATGTATAGTATGTTAGCGCAGCTTCATGTTTTTGGTCTGGTTCGGGCAATATGTATGTGCCCGTCAAGCCATGAACCAATATAGATGGGGGTGTGCAAAAGAGAAATTTCGGACTACGTCACACTGGCGGCTCTATAAATATTTTCTCGTTGGACAATTGCATCATGTCTGGGGTGACATTGGAAATGTATCCGGCATTGGTGAAAATTTAGCAAAAAGCGATATAAAAAGAGGGTATGCCACTAACCATGGCACACCCTCTTTAATTGTCTTATATCCTAAGTTGTCAATTTCTAATAATTTTTTTAGTTTGGCCGGAGGGATACCTGAGTATATAGATGCCTGGGGGCAAATCGCAATACGGACTGAGGATGCGGCTGCCATCTATCGAGAAAATATTAACCGGAACATTATTGCCATTAAAAATAGTATCGTCAGGGACTTCATCAATTCCATTGCGGCGGAAAGCTTCAAGTAGAGCCGAACGGGGATCAAACCAACCGTTTATGTTGCGGGGGTTGTCGGGTTCATCAATATCATGGCGATTGGTGGATTCAATCAAGCTCTGGACTTCGCTTACAGTCAAGTCCGGGACTGCCTCAAGCCAGGTGGCTATGAACCCGGCTACGTAGGGAGATGCCATTGACGTGCCGGATTCAGAAATCCACGGCACACCATTGAATACATATCTGGAGTCATCGGGATGCGATTCAACATAAGGACGACTAAAAGAGGATACAAGTGGAGCTCCGGGGGCAACAGTGAGAGGAAGTGACCTTCCATCGCGAAGGGTTCCATAACTGCTATGCACTACAGTCTTCGCTTCCACATAACCAGTCGGGACCGTCCTTTCCTCAGCAGAGCCTTCTGCAGAGGAGTCCGTTACAGACCATGAGGAACGATTGCCATACATGCCGGCACTTATCACGCTGAAGCCACATGCAAGGTCGCTTATGGTCGTTGCAGACGACGGGGAGGGACTGCCGGAGCACCCTATCAGTCGGGTATAGGAGCCATCGGCAAACACATCCACATCATCGCCCGGAGTTCCTATCACATCGACTTTCACCACATATTTTGCCCATCCCTTACTCAACATCTCAAGAGAACAGAAGTCATACACCAATAAAGACTGATACCTACCATTCTCCGGGTCAACACCGCCATAGACAGTCAGATATCCTTCAAAAGGCAGAGCCGGGAAGTCAGGTCTTTCCTGATTCCAATCAAAAGTAAAGGAATCATAGTCCGACAGAGAAAGTTCGGGATATGAGTACACGACAGAACCATTCTCATCGTCATATACATTTATTCTTATGGAAAGAGGTTGGCTGCTACCACTCCAAATGTCGGTGGCACCATACATATCCACCTGTGTCCACTTGCGGCTGTCGCCAAGTCTGAAACTCACCTCTGGGTCTGACTCCGTGAATTGATAATAGAGAGTGTTGGTGTGATTTCCCTCGTTACCAGCCGACAAAACAATGATTGCATCCTCGGCACACAAGTCGAGATACTGGGAAAAGAGACTTGATCCGTCGTGGGGTCCGAGATAATTACCCATAGACAGGTTTATGACAGCGGGTTTGCCAACCTCTTTGGCATAGTCTATAATATCCTCCACACCGGCAAGGAGGCCGACATCGGAGAGGGTCGAGGTTGAGACCACAATATCCGCATCGCGGGCAATTCCCACATAGGGAGAGCCGGCTCCGCTGCCGACAAGAATGCCGCAGACATGAGTGGCATGATAATTCTCTGCATCATCCGTGGCCCATGTTTCGTATGCCTCATTTCCCTCCAACTGAATTCTAATCCCCTCTTTTTCTATATATTGAGTGAGTCTCTTCACTCTTGAATTGCCATCGGCATCCAGAAAATTGGGATGAAGAGGATCGAAGCCGATATCGCATATACCCACAACTACCCCTTTGCCGGTATAAGGACTTTCGAAACCTTCGCCAGATAAAATGCTGGATGCATCAAAGTATTTGACAGCCATGTCCAATGTGGGCACATTAAAACCCCGTGGGTGACCGCTTTCGAATTTCCCCTTTCCCCGGCGTGGACTTTTACTGTGCGCATTTGGGATAATCACCTCATCTGAATTGTCAGCAGGGACGAGACAAAGCAAGATGTCGCCACGCCGGCGCAAAATCTCAGTCCCAGCTTCTACCAATTCGTCAACCTCGCTTTCGTCATAAACCTTGATGACCTGGGGTGAGTATGATTCTCCCCTGCCTCCTAAAGAAAACAACAAAACAGTTAAAATCCCGAATATAAATTTTGAAATCCAACCCATAAAGTAGTATATTAGACACTTATATAACGCTATTTGAGTTGAAAAATTGCACTGATATGAACCCACAAAAATGGGATGCAATTTATCGGTTGCATCCCATTTTTATCTGGTTTCAATAAAATTAGCCGGGTTGTTGGCCTTGGAGCTGATGCTTGAAGTCGTTCAGCTGCGAAAGGAAAGCTGCGAACTTGGCGTTGTCGGGATATTTTTTAATTGTCGAATCTCTTGATTCGTGAGTAAAACGAATGTTCATCTATGTAAGTTCGATTTTGCCAACATGATTTTGATTTTTTAACAACTGACGTTAAAAATTAACATGAATAAGGCAAACATCAAAGGGTCATGGAATGTTTTAATGGCAAGAGATGACACTATAGACTATCGGGTATCCGCATAGACTATTAAACACATTTTGAGCCATGAAAAAGACAGTGATATTGCTGGCTCTGATAATATATGCAACCCAATGCTTCGCCTCAGACGACATTCCCATTGAGCCGGCCGACATGAAAAACGAAATCCAGGAAGATATGCTAATGCCATCGCTCGACTACAGTGCGGGCATACCTTCAAATCCGGAAATTATTGAGTCGGTCACCATTGACCTGACCGACCAGACTTACCTTAAGAATCACAAACTCAATATCTATGAGCTTCCCTACTCACTGACCACCAGATGCTACGACTGGAAACGCTTCTGGATCAACACCGCCACCCTCACGGGTGCATTTGTGGGGGCACTTGTGGTGCTTGAATGCCTTCCGGAAGACGCCACAAACTGGAACCGTGCAGAGATACAGAGAGTGCCGCTCTTCAAACGATGGAGAGAACACGTCATCAACGAAGGCCCGGAATTGGACGGCGACAAATGGTATTTCAACTATCTGCTACATCCCTACGGGGGAGCGGCCTATTTCATGGGTGCACGCAGTTGCGGATTCAACTTCTGGCAGTCACTTCTCTACAACGCATTCATTTCAACGGTGGGATGGGAATATGGCATAGAAGCCTTTATGGAAAGGCCTTCAATCCAGGACCTTTTTGTGACACCTATCATAGGATCTCTCATAGGAGAGGGATTTTACAAGTTGAAACGCATAATAGTAGAAAATGATTACCATCTTGCCGGCTCCAAAGTGCTTGGCAACGTCGTGGCATTTCTTATTGACCCAGTCAATCAGTTTTTAGGGCTCTTTTATGGCAATCCAAGCCGAATGGCAGCCAAGCTATATGAGAAGAAAATCGACCTCCCCTCCTCATTCATAGTGGCGACACCATCAGGTCCACGTCCCGGCATAGGGATAACATGCGTTTTCTAAAATAATGTTAACAATTTAAACCTTATGAAAGATATTTGTCGAATATTACAAACAATGAGATTGCAAAATTACAATATAAACAAGCAATCATCTTCGGATGAATTGCACAAAAAATTAAAGCCATGAGACGTTTGATAGTTACTACATTCCTCTCCCTCTTCCTTATTTCCGGAACAGGAATCGCATTTGCCGACAACCACCGCAGCGGAGGTCATGACAATGGCCGCAGGGAACAAAGTTTCAACAAGACTCGTCCCAATGGCAACAAGCCCAACGGCAACAATCCTGCGCCTGGGAAGGACCAACCGACGGGCGGCCATAGGCCAGAGAATGTCGGACAACCCGACCACAGACCATCCTTTCAACCGGCAGCCCCAGTCAGGAATAATGTAGGCGCACCGAAACACTACAGCCATGCATACCACTACCCCACCTACATGGTGCATGACAATCTGGGATATATGGTGAGCCATATCACACGAGGCGGAAGCGACGTAACCGTTTGGCAAGTGGATGCCACGACTTACGCTGTCAGATTTCGCAAGGGCAACCATCTATTCGTGCAGTATCTATATCCCTACGATGGACGATATGGACAGAGAAGCACAATATCAGTGAATTGGTCGCCGCTCGCGCCCTGGACACTTATACCAAACATCAATCTCAACATCAATCTTTGACAAAGAGATGGGCAATATGATGACAACGAGAGAAATGCCTCTGGAAAAAGACCAGAGGCATTTTTGTGATAAATCGAAGTTAGATGGCTGATTAAATAGAAGTCATGGCTAATGTTTGTCAAAAGCAAATTTTGATTAAGGCTGACACGATTTAAAAATTTCAACTGCAAAGTTATAAAAACAAAATGACAATCCCAATTGCCGAAAATTCATTTTACACACAAAAGGACAATTTTCAAAGCTGACAAGGCAAAAAAGGCAGATAACTTGAATAAAATTTTGCAACGGCCATAAATATTTCAGATTATTGATTATAAAATGATGTCAAAATTAATTAACTTTGCACCGCGATAGCGAAATTACGCATATCAACCCAACACATTACAGACATTTATACACGATATGAAGATGACTGAAAGCCTGAAAAAACTGATTCTTTCGATCATAGCTCTTGTGCCGGTCATAATATTTACTTCCTGCGACAATAAAAGAGACTCAAGAGGCTTGCGACAAGAATTTGAAAACATAGGCGACACCCTTCACGCTGGAAATCTCGCGGGAGCGATACGCATCACGGAAGAATTAAAGGGGAAAGCGCTTTCAAAAGGAGACACAGCGCTTTGGAGCGAGATTATGGTGCAGCAAGGGATAAACTCATACTATCAAGGCAATCCCGAGCGACTGTTGGCATCGGCCGACTCCGCAATAAAGTGGCTCGAACGGCAACACCCCGACCGGGAGCGGGCAAGGGTGCTGGCCAAGGCATATCAGACCTATGGCGCATACTACGACCAATATTATTTCAATCCAGACTCTGCTTCATACTATCTCCGAAAATCAGTAGATAATGTTGAGATTTCAGGAATAAGAACCGACCTGCCACAAGCCTACGGAAACTATGCGAATGCCCTCAGGATGGCATCAAAGCTCGACAGCGCTGCAATCTATTACCACAGGGCCATAAGCATCACAGATTCCCTTGGGCTTGATGCCGAACACTATACACCCCTCTACAATGGCATTGCGGCAGTCTTTGCCGACATGAAGGATTTTGACAACAGCAAAATCTGGTGGGAAAAATCCCTGTCGATTCTTGAATCGATGAATCAATTTGACAAATTCAACACGCTTACCGGCTATGGAAATTATCTTTACTACAGTGAGAATTATCAGAAAGCCGAGCAAGTGTTCACGCGGCTCAGGAACATGCTCGACTCTCTGCCGGAAAGCAGATGGGAGAAAATGTTTACTGACGTAAACATCGCTGATATATATCTAAATATCGGACGTCAGGAAGATGCCAAGGCTTTGCTTGATTCCACGGCGGCGTATTTCTCTGCAGAACAATACAATCCCGTAGCATTGTCGTATATCCACACACTGCAAATAAAATCTGCACTTGCCGATGACGATATAGGCCGCGCCACCGGGATTTCCAATGCCCATCCTGAATCTGACACGCTTAGGCTTGAACAAAGACTTGCGCGACTAAAAGTGCTGGAAGATCTATATTCCAAAAGCGGGAAATACAAGATGGCCTACGATTCAAGAAAACTATACGACCAACTCAACGATTCACTGCGTTCTGACAATCTAAAAAACCAGATATCAACGCTCAATGCCCGCTATCAACGCGACCAGCGCATTTTGAATCTGGAAGCCAACAACACACGTCAAAAGGCCCACATATATCTGCTCTTTGCAGCAGTGGCATTGGCGATTGCCATAATATTAGGACTTATATTCTATTTCGTGGTCAAACGCTTCCGCGTCCGACTGAGGGAAGAAAAAATGATCAACAAAATAGTAAGTCTCCGCCAGGAAAATCTTCGCAACAGGGTGACTCCCCATTTTATCTACAATGCCCTTAATCATGAACTTAACAACAAACTGAAGGGCAATCCCTCAAAACTTGATTCTCTTGTGGAACTGATTAGGAAGCAACAGGTAGTGGCATCGGAAATGCTTATTCCATTCGACGAAGAACTCACATTTGTGGATGACTATGTCAGAGTGGTAAGCGACAACACCCTGGGAGTTGTGACATATACCAAATCAATAGATCCTGATTTAGATTTAAAATTCCTGTTCCCCTCCATGACTCTTCAGATACTTGTGGAGAACGCTTTCAAACATGGGTTTACATCTCTACAAAAGGGAGAGGACCGACATCTTGACATCTCTGTCAAATCGATAGATGGAAACAGGATTGCCGTCTCCGTTTTCAACAACGGGACACATAACCAATCGCAACGAAATGACGGCACGGGGCTGCGGGTGCTCGTCGAAACAATACGCTTCATAAATGATCTGCACCATACAAATATTGAATTTAAAGTCAATGCCGATTCCGAGCTTAATGGAAAGTATGGATATTGCGCAACCATCACCCTACCAACCAATCTAAAACAATGATGACCAACGAAAATTTCACAAAGATAAATATCGCCATAATCGATGACGACCTCCCAAGTATAAACCTGCTTAAGGAATATCTATCGAAGCAAAAAGATGTGAATATATGTGGAGTTGCGACATCCCTGCTTGAAGGAGAACGAATAATCGCTGAGTCAAAACCAGACTTGCTCTTTCTCGACATGGCGTTTCAGGATGGCAATGGGCTTGCCTGGTTGGAAGAAAACACCATCCCGGTCAACACGAAGGTGGTATTCTACACCTGCTACCAACGCTACATCCACGATGCGCTATCGCTCCGGGTCTTTGATTTCTTGCTTAAACCGTTCGACCCTTCGGAATTGGATGTAATCCTAAACAGGTTCAGAGCCATCCGGACATCGGGCAATTCCGGCAAGGACCAATTCAACAACATTCCAATCCAACCTTCAACTACCCACAGCAATTCGCGGTTGCTCTCAATCACTTCCGTCATAAATTCCAAAGTGATTGCCAATCCGGCTGATATTGTCTATTTCCGCTATATCTCAGATAGGAAAATATGGGAATGCGTATTCTCCAATCTCAAGAGGATAATTCTTAAGCGTCAGACCACGGCAGACACTATCCTTGCATACGGGCCTGACTTCGTTCGCACCCACAAGCGTTTTATAGTTAATGTAAGATATGTAGGTATAATCAATGGCAACGATTGCATTCTCCTCCCTCCACTCGACAACATTACAGAAATCAAGATTTCCAAATCTTACAGAAGGAATCTTCTTGATATGTTCTATGATATATAGACTTGTATGCTCTATTATATATAGAGAAGAGGATATGCCCGACAGGCATACCCTCTCTGCTGTCAGTTGGTGATTACGAAACCCGAAGATGGATTGAGTGTGACTGAAACCTTCTTGGGATCCTTTACTTTCAATTCGCTTTTCACCGGCTCTCCAGACTTATCATCATTTATCATCTGAAGCATAGCGCCTTTCCCGAACATAGGGAGGTCCAGTTCCAGTTTTTCGGGCTTGTCTAAATTGCTGACGCCGGCCACATACCACTTATCACCGTGGCGGCGCGCTATGACCACATATTTACCGGGATATCCGGCAATGTATTTTGTGTCGTCCCAAGTGGTCGGGACATTCTTCATGTGTTCGATTGCCACTTCCGGGGCATCGGTCAGATTGTTGGGAGCCAGGGCAAAATATTGCACCGGATTCTGGAACAACACCGAGGTTGCGAGTTCAAAAGCATCCGATGTCTTGCGGATATTACCCTTGTCTTTACGTTTGTTCATCCGCTTATTTAGCGGAGAACCACCATATTCCATGATTGCAGCCGCATTGCGAATATATGGGTGAAGAGTGGCATGGAGGGCTTCCTTGTCGCAGAATTCCTGATCAAAAATAAGGTTTTCAGATGCCAACACAGCCTCAGCACCCACAAAGTTGGGATACATTCTTTCCCAGCCTCTTGGCAAAGTGCATCCATGGAAGACAACGTCAATACCATAGTCGGCGGCATCGCTGAGAATATCCTCATATAGTCGCATTGTCTCCTGCTTGTCGCCTCCAAAGAAATCCACCTTGATTGCATCCACTCCATTGTCGCGCATCCATTTCATCCATTTCTTGCGCACGATGGGGCGGTCCATTCTGTTTATAGGCCCCTGCACAATATCATTCCAAGAGCCGGAAGATGAGTACCAGAGAGTGACATGGACACCTTTTGATTTTGCATACTTGATAAGTTCTTCCATCTTCTCCTCTCCGATATTCTTATTCCACCAATTGTCGATGAGGACATTGTCATAACCCATATCGGCGGCAAAATCGATATATTTCACCTGGTCGTCGTAGTTGATCGAACCATCCTGCCACATGATCCAGCTCCATGTGCCCTTGCCTGTGCGCGCTTTTCCTTTAGGCAGTTCATATTTTGGTTCAACCACATCCCACATCAGCGTGGTCTCAACAATCGGAGCAAGTGTCTCGCCTATGGCCATCACTCTCCAGGGAGTGTATCCCGGGACGGCGACACCGGGAGAAACCGTTCCATTGCCATTGTTTTCCTCCGGCATCGGGAATGCTATGGAATAGCGGCCATCGGTATAGTCGCTGAGATGAGAGCCACAATAGTATCCATCCACACCCGACTCAGTTATGAGAGTCCAAATTCCGTCGGGAGTCTTGAAAAGAGCCGGGAATGTATAGCCGTGTCCATATTGGGATTTCTGATCCACAGGGGCATCAACCACATAATATTCTTCATAACTGGGTTTTGTGCGTTTCCAGCCAATCATCGGGTCAGACTGGGATGTCAGGAAAGTGGTGGTGCCATCCGGGAAATCGAATGTGCTTATTTCCTCTTTAACTACCATAGAACCTTTATCCATTTGCCTTGGAACCTGATACCTATAAGCGACACCATCATCGGCCACATGCCACTGGATGTTGAGTTTTTTGCCTCCTTCGCCTTCATATTTAATCAAAGCTTCAGTGGCCCTGACATCGACATTGCTTTTCTTTATTTTATCCTGGGTGTAAGAGCGTTCTATCTTTGTAAAATCGGATCCTACCTCTTTCATGCCTTTTGAGAGGTCGGCAAAGTCTGTCACAATTCCAAGAGGAGTCGGTTCTATGACAGTTTTTCCATTCAAAGTGACCGAATAAAGAATCGAACCATCCGGGCCTTCAGATGTAGAGACCATCAGATTCCCGGAAGGGCTGCCAATTTCAGTAGCATTTGCCGCCACCGCAATTCCAACCGCCGGAATTAAAAGCAAACTTCTTAATTTCATGACAAAGATATTAATAATATTTGTTTAGTCGAGGCCTTCAATAGGGATGATTTTGCCATCTTTGTCGTAGGTGAGTTCGCAGACCTTCAGGCTGCGTAGCCACGACTTGCCACCCGATGGAACGCTGTCGTGATGGAAAAGATACCATTTTCCTTCATATTCGATGATGCTATGATGAGTGGTCCAACCGACAACGGGTGTCAGAATAACACCCTGATATGTAAATGGTCCGTATGGGTTATCACCTATCGCATAGCAAAGGAGATGGGTGTCGCCAGTGGAATATGAGAAATAATATTTCCCATTATATTTATGCACCCACGATGCCTCAAAGAAACGGTGAGGGTCATCGGCACGGAGGGGATTGCCATCCTCATCCACTACCAGAATGGGACGTGGTTCTTCAGCAAACTGAAGCATATCCTTACTCACGCGTACGCAACGGCTTGGCAGCGACGGTTCGGCACCTTCCGGAAGTTCCGGATATTCCAGAGCCTTGTTGTCCTTATATCTCTGAAGTTGACCACCCCAGATACCTCCAAAATAGAGATAATACTCACCGCCATCTTTCAAGACGCAGATATCGATGGAATAACTGCCACGGATGGGATCAGGCTGAGGGATGAACGGACCTTCCGGCTTGTCGGCAATGGCCACTCCCATACGGAAAATGTCGTTCTTGTCTTTAAGTGGGAAATACAGGTAATATTTTCCATCCTTCTCATTGCAGTCGCAATCCCAAAGCTGGCGACCGGCCCAGGGAATGTCGGCAATGTCGAGGGCTTTGCCATGGTCGATGACCTTACCTGTCATGGGGTCTCCATCGATGGAAAGTACGTGCATATCTTTCATCACATACTGGTCGCCATTGTCGTTTTCCACATTCTCACACTCCCAGTCGTGAGAAGGATAGATGTAGATTTTACCATTGAATACGTGTACACTCGGGTCTGCCATATAGTCGGCAGGAAAAAGATATCGCTTTGTTGCTTTCATTTCTGAATTTAGTGTTTAGAGTTTAGTTTGCCGGAGTTCCTTTTGGAGGAAGGGTTTCATATTGTAGTCGCGGTCGAAGGCGAGGGGATAGTTGGTGCGTCCGGCAATAGGCCAGTCGTTGAGCCATGACATACCGTCGTAAGTACCCCACCATGTCACTCGGGAAATAACATCAGAATGACTCTTATACATGTCAATCAACTTTGACATTCTATCGTTCCACTCATCAGAAACATCCTGCGGAAGGCCATCCGGATAAGGATTCAAAGATTTCTCGTATGCAATCTTATCCTCCACGTTGGCACCCGTGTTGACAGTAGGCAAAGCGTTCATGTCGAGTTCGGTAATCATAACATTGACACCACACTGTCCGAATTCCACTATGGATTTTTCATATTCCTCGAAATTCGGATAATCCATACCATTATGGCTCTGCATTCCGATACCATCTATGCGAAGACCACGGTCCTTAAGATTTTTTATAATCTTCTTATATGCCTCTCTTTTGCCCGGTTTTGCCATTGAGAAATCATTGATGTAAAGTTCGGCATCCGGGTCCGCCTCATGGGCAAACTGAAATGCGAGAGGGATATATTCCTCACCGAGAATTTCATAGAAAGGAGACTTACGATAACTACCGTCGTCTTCAATTGCCTCATTTACCACGTCCCATCCGTGGACACGCCCTTTGTAGCGGCCTACAATCGTATGAATATGGTCGCGCATACGCTCCTTAAGCACCTCAGGCTCCACATATTTGCCATCGGCATCTACCGGAAACCAAGGTGCGAGTTGCGAATGCCATATCAGGCAGTGGCCTATGATGGCCATATTGCGGTCTTCGCCATATTTCATGAAGGTGTCGGCATCATCCCACTCATACTTGTTTTCCTGCGGGTGTATTTTCTCGCATTTCATGCAGTTTTCCGCCACAATGGAATTGAAGTGCAATGTGACAATCGAATCGGCTTTGGGGTCAAGGCCATTTACATGGCGTACCGGGACGGCAGCTCCAATAAGGAAATCATCCTTGAAGTGATCCTTAAGAGTAGCAACCTGAGCAGTCTCGGTAGAGGAGCAAGATGCGAGTATGGCAGCAAGCACTCCGGCAAATAATATCTTTTTCATCTAATTATCAATTCTAAATTCTCAATTGTCAATTATTTGAAAGGTGTTTGGCTTCAATGGCGCGGTTGATTTCATCGATGCGGTCATCGTCGAGTTCATACTTTGAGATGATAAACATTGCAAGCAGAAGAAGAATAGCCGGTATTACAGCCACAAGCCAAAGGATGCCCTGCTGAGCCATTGGCGACTGGACAGCAGCCTCTTTCTGGAAACCGACAAAAGCAAGTACAAGACCTGGCACCACTCCACCGAGAGCCATACCGGCCTTATAGAAAATACCGGTCAAGGCATTCACGATTCCTGAGATCCGGCGGCCGTGGGTATATTCGCCATAGGAAATGACCTCCGGCACGAGTGCCCACATATAACCGGTGGCAACGATCACGCCCGTTGACTTTATAAACTGTGCCACATATACAATCCACATGTGTTTGAGAGCCGGGATCACCGACACGGCATAAAGCATGGCCATACCCACAATTGCGGTGACAAGGAATATATAGAACATTCCTTTCTTTCCCACCATTTTCTTGATGGCCGGAATCATCGGCATGAAAATGAAAGCAGGAATCGAACCGAGACCCATGAAGATGGACAGTTCTCCGGCACTCCCATTCATATTGTAGTTGATATAATAGGCACCGGCAGAGTTTGACACCGCCATCATTCCGAAAGCAGTGATGAAGAAGAATGCAAGGATACGAAGGGGACGGTTGTGGACAAATTCCATCCAAAGGTCACTGACCTTGACATTTTCAGTCTCACTTTTATCCATCACAACTCTTTCACGACATTGCAAGAAGCAGAAAACGAGAAGAGCCAATCCGACGAGTCCATATATTGTCATCGTGCAGAGCCACGCAGTGTCGTGGGTTGACATATCTTCCGACTCGGAAGGGTCGAAAAGTTTCAGAATGATTGGAATACCCATTCCCACAGCAAGACCACCGATATTGGCCATAAACATTCTGACGGAAGTCAGTTTTGTAATCTCGTTGGTGTCGCGTGTCAAAGATGCGTTCAACGCGCCGTATGGCACATTGACCAAGGTATAGCACATCGAAAGACCAACGTAAGTGACATATGCGTAGAGCAAAGATCCCGAAAAGCCATTCCAGAAGCAGAGTATGGCAAACGCGGTAAGCGGAATACCGCCCAATATCAGATAAGCACGGTATTTGCCGAGTTTGGGCTGATGTTTATCCACAAATGTTCCCACCAAAGGATCCCAGATAACGTCTATAATTCTTACCACAAGAAACATAATCGCAGCGGCAGCCGGATCAAGTCCATAGACATTGGTGTAGAAGAAAAGAAGATACATGCTGACGGTCTGGTAAATCAGGTTCTGAGCCAGGTCGCCCGAACCGAAACCGATACATTTCAGCATCGACACCTTATAGAAGCCCTTTGCTTCGGTAGATTGATTGTTAGCCATGAGAGGTATGTTAATTTGAATTTTTAATATCCGATGTGGAGATTACATCGATATCTACTTAGAGGAGAGGAGCGCGAATCAACCGCTCCTCTCTTGCAATATGCTGCTTTTTATTGTCACGTGCCAAAGGCACGTCCCTACACATTATTCTTCGGTCTCACTATCCACTGACACGACTTCTTTCCACTGGTCGCCATTGAAACCTTCGGAAAGATCCTGACCGGCAATTGCATCGCAGACACCCTTATAAGCTGTCTTGCGGTCATAGTTGCTGTCGAAGAGGTTCGGAGCATCGCCATTGAGCCAGTATTCGTGTTCGTCGGCCTTGTCGCTCAACCCCCAGATTGTGATTGCGGAACGTTGCGCTTCGGGTACATTTTCGAAGTAGGACTCGATAATCATCTGGTAAGCGTCGCTCTGGGTCTGGAGTTGCTCAGCAGAAGGAGTGCTTGTGCCAACCGCAACGTCAAGTTCGGTGACACGCACCAGTTTGCCTGTGGCTGCAAGAGTCTTGAACATCGCATCAACCTGATCCTTGGTTATAGAGCTGGAGACGTGCATCTGAGTGCCGATACCATCCACGTGACCACCATTTGCATCGATATACTCTACAAACTTGATGAGTTCGGCAAGCTTCGATGGGTTGGTCTCGAGGTTATAGTCATTGACAAAGAGTTTTGCACGATTGGGATTATATTTGGCTGCATATTCGAATGCCTTGGCTGCATAGTCTTTGCCGATGAAGTAGCCCCAATACCAGTGGCCGTTGCCGGAGCCATTGAGCCAGTTCAGGTTAAGTCCGTCTTCAGTCGTTTCTACCGGTTCGGCATCATCTTCATCGTCGCTGTTGCTCATGAATGCTCCGTCGAAGCCACGCCACTTGCAATTGTCATCGATCGGTTCGTTGACAACATCCCATGAAGAGCAAGCCAGACCGGCATGTTCCATTGCGCTCTTAATCCAATTCTCCATGTATTCTAGGAGGATGGCACGCTTTTCTTCGGCAGTCTTGAGTTCATAGTGGTAGGAAGCTGCACGACGGGGTTTGCCGGCTGCGGCAGCCTTCGACGGGCCAAACTTAATGTTATCGACATAGTATGTTCCGCCTACAGCACCGAAGTTGAGTATAATACGGTTAACATCATCATAATCAGTGATAGTGAATTCATATTCGCACTGAATCCAGTCAGTACCGAGGGAGAAGGTGTTATAACCACCCTGACTTCCGTAGGTGGTGCCATTCTGATACTGGAATTGGAGTTGACCGGCTGCAGAGGATGATTTGGCATCGAATTGAATTATATAAGGCACATTCTGTTGAAGCGGAACATCGAATGTGTAAGCGCACTGTGCTTCCCAAGCATTGCCATCGCCATTGTTTTCAAGCACAAGGCCATAGCTGCCGTCAGTACCGGCACCTTCCTGAACACTTGCATCCTTCTTGTTGGAACCCCATGAGCCCCAGCCACCGGTTGTGCCACCTTCAAAGTCGGATGAATCACCTACAAGAACATTGTCCATTGGATCTTGCTGAACATTATTTTCATCATAAACGCCAAAGCGGATGTCATCGACGATATAAGTACCACCTACAGCACCGAAGTTTAGGATAATGCGATCAACATCGTCATAATCAGTGATTGTGAACTCATGCTCACAAAGTGTCCAGTCAGTTCCGATGTCGAAGGTATTGTAACCTCCCTGACTTCCGTAGGTAGTACCATTTTGATACTGGAACTGAAGCTGACCAGCTGCACTTGAAGATTTGGCATAGAATCTGATTTTATAAGGAGTATCCTTTAGCAGAGGCGCACTGAAAGTATAGGCAAACTGAGCCTCCCATGCATTGCCGTCACCGTTGTTTTCAAGAACCATACCGCAGGATCCATCACGGCCTACACCTTCCTGAACACTGGCATCTTTCTTGTTGGAGCCCCATGAACCCCAACCGCCGGAAGTACCGCCTTCGAAATCTGAAGCATCACCGACAAGAACATTTTCGATGCCGTCTGAACCGCCGCTTTCTTCCTGAATCAGCTTTGGTGCAATAAGCGACTTTAGATATGTCTGCTGTTGCTGGGTGTGCCAGATAAGGTTGTGACCATGGAGTTTCAGTCCGGTGTTCAAAGCGATGAACTGATCAACCTTGCTCCAGTCCTCGTTGCCGCTTGCCGAGACAATCGACTGATGCTTCATGGCATTGCCGAAAGTGACACCGGTGAAATTCTCCAGTATGGCCTGACGATAAGCATCATTGGAGAGGAACAAATCGAGACCCATGCCGCAGGTTACATCAATTTCAGGATGAAATTCAGCGACGTACTGCTTGATAGGCTTATAGAGGGCGAGTTTCTCCTTCACTTCGAGGGGAATCTCTGACGTAGTGACAGTCGGGTCACTGTCTCTCCATTCCATAACCTGGTCGTCGCAGCTTGCAAATGCAAGTCCGAGAGCGACCAATGGGAATATATATTGTTTCTTAATCATGATAATCTTTGTATTTTATTATTATTGTTTATGGGTTTATGGGTTTATAGGTTTATTTTATTGGTAATTTATCTAATAGAATAAATAATAGTATAGTCAGGTTACAATTGAAATAAACCTATAAACTTATAAACCTATAAACCATCATTCATCTTCAGGGAAATCGGAGATCACTACAGACTTGCAAGGCACCACGCGCCAATTGTCGATATAGATCTTCGGACCATAATACCATTCAGACACGTATTCCACACCTCCGTAGGTGAAGTCGCTGTTGACAAATCCCATTCCGAAATTGCGGTAGGATGCCGAGTTTCTGTCGGCAATAATGTCGGCCATAGTCGGGGTGGCAGTCTCTGAATCATCAATAGCAGCAGCATACTTACCCATTTCCGAGAACGGCATTGTCACTGTGATCCACTCGCTGCATGAGAAAGGAGCTCCCATCTGCACCCAGGGAATGAAGAACATCGTAAGACACTTGCTGTTGTTGTCGTCGGAAGTGTAACCACTGAAATTGTAGTTGTTGATAAGCGCAATCTCAAGTTGCCCCGTACCGGTCCAGGGATCCGGGCAGAGGATGTCAAACTGGAAGGCTATCTCTGTGACAGGAGTGTCTTCGGGAATAAAGGCAGTCATACGGGACCAGTCGTCGGCCGCATTGTCATTGCCTGCGGTCCAACATTCAGTGCAGCGGGATTTTGAAGATGAGATGCCGTTGTCGAGCAGACGGTCAGGGATAAGTTGAAGTACCTTACCGCGTTTGCCAAGAGGGTCATCCACGAGGTCTTCATTGTTGATCATCGAACCGGTCTCCGACCAGCTCCAGGAGCCCTGCTCATACTGACCATCAAAGTCAAGGATCATACAGTTGCGGTTGTTGAAGTAGTCAGGGCTCTGGGCAGTACCGTTGGCACAGGTAGCCACAATTGCACCGGCCTCTGTAAGACCTTCCGGCATTACGAATGAGAACCATTCGCCATCAACATCATCACTTTCGATTCCTGAATTGACAATTACGCCACCGGGGAGCTGGATAGAAGAAACTTCCTGAAGACCTGTTCCATATACTGTCACTGTCTCACCGGCAAGGGGAAGAGTGTTGGAAACTCCACTCACCGTTGGAGAGGAAGCTCGGATGGAGAAGGTGTAGGAATACTCGGTTTTGTCTTTCACAAAACGGATGATGTCGCGATCTTCGGGATCTGCATCGACAATGGGGGTATTGCTATTGAGAGTCACGAGCATGGAATTGTCTGTGACATAATTTCTATTGAAATATGTCTCATAGCCATTGATGTATATCTTGCGCAGACCGAGGAAACCCTTACCCTCGATGCGGATCATCTGTCCGAGACGGGCAAATTCAACTTCCCTGTCGGGAACTGAAGAGTCCACGTCTTCAAGATAAATTTTGGAGACAGATATCGGAGTGGATTGATACTCCTCATTGAAATATTCATCTGTCTCGGTGCAACCGACAACCACCATAGCAGCCATCGCCATTGCAGCCATTCTTATATAATTTTTAATTTTCATTTTTATTCTGCATTGGTTTAGTTGTACAATTCAGATACGTTCACCTCGCGCTCGCCAAACTCGTATGCAACCGGAGTCTTATTGAGATCGGGGTTGCGGCCAAGGTCAACGTCGGAGAATGGGAATGTCAGATGCGCTTCAGTTGCGGTGCTTACACCCGTGCCGTCGCTGGTTTTTGCATACTGGCATTTCTCAGACTCATCATACTCATATCCGCAGTTGCGATCCTGATTGTTGAGATAGTTGACCACTTCCTGACGCTGATAGTAGGAGCGGCGGAGCAAGTCATACCAATACTGTCCCTCAAGTGCGAGTTCGATACGACGTTCCTTGCGCAGATCCTCGTAGGAGATAGAATTCTTCTTATCCACACCGGCGCGGATACGAACCGCGTTGAAATATTCAAGAGCTGTCTGATCTGATGTGGAGGAAGCGTTGCCCAAGATAGCCTCTGCAAGATTGAGATAAACTTCTGCAAGACGCATCATGTAGGTGTTGACACCCATCGACTGCTGATAGCTGAAGCCATTGTCGTCGAGTTTACCTATCACATACTTCTTGATATTACACTTATTGTCGTAGCCTGTTTCTGTTTCATTGTAGGTATATCCACCATTCTTTGTATTAAGGTCAGAATAGTAAGCGCCTACTGTTGCTATTGTGGTGTGGCGGCGATTTGCAAATTCATTCGGATCATCATATTCCCGGACAAGGTCGTAGGAAGCGTAAGTGGCGTTACCCCAGTTAACCTCGCAAACCATCGTGGACCAACCAAAGAATGCAGCAATGGAGTTGTTGCAACCCCAGCCGATTGCATCTGTTGAGCCCTGAAGCCATTGCAGTTGGAATACGGACTCGGAGTTATTGTTCCATGTCTTCACATTGAAGAGGTCTGCATAGTTAGGCATCAGGCTGTAGGGGCCTTCTATACATTTAAGAGCAGCCTTCTTCGCGAGGTCAAGATAATATTCATTGCGGGTGCCACGGTTGTAGTCGGTTGCGATATTTTTACCGTCGTAAGCACCGCTTGTAGTAAGGCCGGCCATCGACAGATATACTCGTGAAAGGATACCGAAAGCACTGTAGCAAGTGACACGACCCTCATTTGACTGAGACTTGGAAAGGTTTGCAGCAGCAAACTCGAGGTCGCGGATTGCAAATTCCATAACGTCGGTGACGCGGTTGGGAGGACAAACATAGTCCGATACCTTTTCGCCGGTATTGGTATAGATTATGGCGCAATTCCAAATAGAACCGATATACCAGTAGGCAAGGCCTCTCATGAAGCGAGCCTCAGCAATGCCCTGCACCTTGGCAGATTCGGAAACTCCATCAGAGGCATAATTTTCGATGCGGTTAATCACGTTGTTGGCCTGGGCAATCACCGAATAGAATGAGCCCCAAGCGTCTTCAAGACCGGGAGACAGGGAAGTCTCAGTGAAATTGGTATAAGGATAGATGTAGTCCGACCAGCGGGCAGTAAGGTTGTTGGCGCGGCCATCACCCACACTATAATAGAACTTGCTGTTGAAATCATTCCACACATAATTATATAGAGGTGCGGTAGTCGATTCCACGGCATTGTCTGAGTCGAGGAATGTCTCGTCGTTGGCCTGATATGTATTGGTCTGGGTCAGGTAGTCCTCGCAGGAGGTCAGTCCGAGAAAACCGGCAGCAGCCAAAGACAATATTAATATTTTATTTTTCATTTTCTTCGATAGTTTTAGAATGATACGTTAAGACCGAAGGTATAGATACGCGGAGATGGGTAGCGGCCATAGTCGAGACCGGTCATTAGCGCGTCGCCATACATAGCACCGACCTCAGGGTCGAGCCCCTTGTATTTTGAGAAGGTCACGAGATTCTGTGCACTGAAATATACTCTCACGCTGTTGAGATAAATCTTGCGGACGAGATTGCTCGGAAGAGTGTAGCCAAGCGACAGGTTCTGAAGTCTGATGTAGGAAGCATCCTCCACAAGGAGGTCACTGATGCGGGTGTAGTTGGCATTGGCATCACTGGCCTGGATAGCGGGCATTGTGGTTGTGCTTGCATTTGTCACATACAGGTTGCGATAGTCGTCAGCCGGAAGATTCGGGTCAATCAGTCCAATCTGTGCCACGTTGAGTGAGGATGCGAGAATATTCGATTTCAGACGTGGGTCTTCAATACGCATTCTTGTGAGATTGAGAGCTTTGTTGCCGTAGGCACCTGAGAACTGGATATTGAGGTCAAATCCCTTGTATGTAAGGGTATTGCCAAAGCCCCAAGTGAATTTAGGTTCGGGATTGCCTATGAATGTGCAGTCTTCTGCATTGATAACGCCGTCGCCATTGACATCCTCATAGATGTAGTCGCCAATCCAAGTAGAAGACTCTGCAATTGTGTTGCCTTCCGGGATAGCCACCTGCTTCAGTTCGCCATTGGCATCATGATAGTAGAAATCAGTCGGTTTGTCGAAACGTCCGATTACCTTATAGCCCCAGAACTGTGCGATAGGCTGACCTACGACTGTCTTTGTGACAATGTAGTTTTGCGAACCGACAGCGAAAGTTTTTTCAATAGAAGCAGTCGATGTGTCGAGCGAGCGAACTTTGTTGCGGTTGAGAGAGAACACAATGTTGGAGTTCCACTGGAAATCCTTGTTGGTGATGTTGGTTGTGTTCAAAGTCAACTCAAGACCCTTGTTTTCAAGAGAGCCGATGTTCATCCAGGGATTTGAAGCGGCACCCTGACCGGAAGATCCGAGGTAAGCGGGGAGCTGAACCTGAAGAAGGAGGTTGTCAGTCTTCTTGTAGTAAACCTCGGCGATGAACTCGATGCGGTTCTGGAGGAGACCCAAATCAAGACCTATATTATAGGAAGAAGTCGTTTCCCAAGTCAGGTCGGGATTTGCAGTATTTCCGGAAAGTACGCCTACACCCCAAGGAGTCGTCTTGTTGGAAAGCAATGCGATTGTGGACCAGTCAGCCACATTCTGGTTACCGGTCTTACCCCAGCCGAGGCGGAGTTTGAGGTTGTTGATTTCGTTTACATCGCTGAGGAAACTTTCATTCGAAGCGCGCCAAGCAAGGGCAACTGCCGGGAACCATCCCCACTTCTTGCCGGATGCAAATTTCGAAGAACCATCGCGACGCAATGTAGCCGTCAAAAGGTACTTGTCGTCGAAGCTATAGAAAGCACGACCGAAGAAAGATGCTATAGAATTGGAATTCTTGTAGCCGGTAGAGGTAGAGGAGGTAATGTCGCCGGCACTAAGGTCGGGGGTCGTGTTGGAAAGGAATCCGGTAGAAGTACCTACCTGAGTCTCATATCGGCTGTGCGACATTTCCTGACCCAACATCACGTTGAGGCTGTGCTTTTCAGCGAAAGTCTTGTCGTAGGTGATGTAGTTTCTCCAGGACCAGTAGCGGGTGTCGGTTTTGGTCCATTTGGAAGTTCTGATATCCTGGGTCTTGATGCCAAACTGAT
This sequence comes from uncultured Sangeribacter sp., assembly GCA_964388725.1. GTDB lineage: Bacteria > Bacteroidota > Bacteroidia > Bacteroidales > Muribaculaceae > Lepagella. Next base: position 65,749 of record CAYMBR010000002.1, read on the forward strand.
AGTCTGGCATATAATAATAGTAGCGGTTGAAGTTGTAGTCGCCGGCATATTCTGTTCTGATGGTAAGGCCATCGATGATTTTTGCCTCGAGATATACGTTGTGGCGGAAATTGTTTTTGTCGTTCTTGTCTGTGACAATTTCTGCAAGTGCAAGAGCATTGTCGGGCATCCAAACATCGTCCGGACCATCATACGTGCCGTCGGCGGCAGTCGGAGCGACTGACGGTTGCTGCATGAGGGCGTTTATGATGGAGTTGTTATCGACTCCCACATTCTGGCGTGCATATGTGAATGAGAAATTGATGCCACCCTTCAGCCAACTCTTGATCTGGGTGTCAATGTTGGAGCGAAGTGTGAATCGCTTGAAGCTGGAACCATGTGCGATACCATCCTGGTCAAAATAACTTCCGGAGATTGCGTAGGTTGTCTTCTCATTGCCGCCGGTGATTGAGACGTTGTGGCTCATCATAAAAGCCTTGTGGAAGAGTTCATCCTGCCAGTTGGTGCCCTCCCCAAGAAGGTCATAACGAATGTAGGCGCTGCTTGCATCCATCATGTTTTTCTCGGTTGCGAGATAATTGTAGTGCTCGGCAAACTGTTGAAGATTAAGCATTTCATACTGCTTGGGCATCTCCTGCCAACCCATATACATGTCGTAAGTCACGGTTGCATCGCCGGAGTGTCCCTTCTTAGTGGTAATCATGATGACACCGTTGCTCGCGCGCGAACCATAAATTGCAGTTGCGGAGGCATCCTTCAGGATGTCCATCGAAACGATGTCAGAGGGGTTGATGGAAGAAAGGGGGTTGGAGGATTCGCTATCGGTAGCGGAGTCTATCACAACGCCGTCTATCACGAAGATAGGCTGGTTTGTTGCGTTAAGCGAGTTGACACCACGGATGCGAATAGAAGTAGAAGCACCGGGGGTACCGGAGTTGGCCTGAATCTGCACACCGGCAGCACGCCCCTGAAGCACCTGGTCGACGCTGGTAGCGATGGAGCGTTTCACAGCGTCCTCTCCCACGGAAGCCACAGAACCGGTCATGTCGCTACGCTTCATCTGACCGTATCCGACCACCACGAGATCCTGAAGTGTGTTGGAATCGGGAACGAGGGTTACAGAAATCTGAGTTTTGCCATTAACCTTCACCTCCTGACCTGCATATCCTACGTAGGTTACAGAAAGGGTTGCGTTGGATGGCACTGTCAAGGTGAAATTACCATCGAGGTCAGTTGCGGTGCCGTTGGAAGAGCCCTTTTGCATCACAGTGGCCCCAATCAGTGGTTCTCCGGTTTCGTCAAAGACAACACCTTTGACGACAATCGACTGGGCAAAGGCCCAGAGAGGCGTAATTAGTCCCAATAAGACTACAGCCATAAACCGCAGAAAATAATCCTGAGTTTTCATGATTGTTGGTTTTTGATTGTTATTGTTTGAAATTGTTTTTTGCAAATTTAGCAATAAATTCAATTCCTACACCCACATGTGTATGCCATTAACATTCAAATTTGCAACATGCGGCTTCAAAATATGTATCAAATGCATTCGATTTCGTAACATAAATTTTTAATTGTCTGATTTCCAAAATTAAGAAACAAACTACCTTTCGGATGAGTTTGCACGGTATTCGGAAGGTGTATAACCAGTGTAACGCTTGAAATGAGTCGAGAAATGCGACTGGGAAGTGAAGCCAACTTTGTAGGCGACCTGCGTCACTTCAATATCACCTTTCTTTAGCAGTTCACATGCCCGCTTCAAACGTATGTTGCGGATATAGTCGCTCGGAGTCATTCCGATCATTTCCTTCAATTTCCGGTGGAGGTGTGTGCGGCTCATGCCCACACCATCCGACAATTTCTCCACATTCAGATCCGGATCATCAATGTGCGCATTGATTTCTTTGATGATTTTCTCCATCAAGGCCTCGTCGTTTCCTTTTACCTCCGGGGCAACAATCTTGCCGTTGGTCTCCTGTGCTCCAGAATACTTGCCTTTCATGCGAAGACGGTTTTCTATCATTGTGCCAACGAGTATCTGCAGTTCCTCAATATTGAATGGCTTTTCGAGATACGCGTCGGCACCCTTTTCCCAACCGGTCATCCTATCCATTACAGATGTTTTGGAACTTAAGAGTATCACGGGAATATGATTGGTATCGGCATTAGACTTTATCCTCTTCAAGAACGTGAGTCCGTCCATCTCGGGCATCATCACATCGCTAATAATAAGATCGGGAGTTTTTCCCTTCATCATCTTCAGAGCCTCGGCACCATTTACAGCCGTCTTCACCTTATAGAGTCTTCCAAGCTGCGAAGCGACGTATGTCCTCATTTCGAAATCATCATCCACGAACAATACGCACTTGCTGGCAACATTCAATGTGGCGGTCTTCGAAGAGGAGTCCCCGACCATAGATATTCTTCTCTCCAACTGTTGTCTGAAATTTTCTTTTTTATCATCGTCTGTCGTTAACAACTCTTTTTCAGAGTATAAATTCTCATCCAAAGGAATCAACACAGTGAATATGCTGCCCTTGACACCATCTTCTCGGTTCTTGCCGGAAATTGTCCCATGATGCAGCATGGCGAGGCGTCGGCAAAGGTCAAGACCTATTCCAAAACCTTTGACGGTCTGCGACTGGTCGCTCTCGACACGATAGAATCTCTCAAACAATTTTGCCTCCGTTTTGGAATCAAGTCCAATTCCGGTGTCTACCACGCTGATGCCAAGACATCCGCCAAGTTTCTCATCATCTTTCAGCGACAATTTCACCTCTACACTGCCACCCTCGCCAGTATATTTAATTGCATTTGATATCAGATTGACAAGAATCCTGTCAAGATTGTTGCGGTCTATCCAGATTGTTTTGTTTTCCGATAATCCTGAGAACTCGATTGACTGTTTTTTATCATCCGCCTGCGGACGGAACATTTCGACAAGCTCTCCGACAAAAGCATTTATATCCGTCTTTTTACAATGCAAATGCATTTTGCCTTTTTCCAGTTTTCTTATGTCGAGCAACTGGTTGACGAGGTTCAGCATACGAATCACGTTGCGGTGCATCGTATTAAGTTTGCTCTTGACATCACTGTCGAATGGTTGCTTAATCAGCGATTCAAGAGGGCTCAACACCAACGACAATGGCGACCTCAAGTCGTGAGATAAATCCATGAAGAATTTAATCTTCTCTTCATTTATTTGCTCATCCTGCTTCTTTTTGTAGGCAAGCCAACCCAGCGCAAACAATGCAAGAAGCACACAGGCATAAACCAACTTAGCCCAAATGCTGAGATACCATGGAGCTGAGATGAGGATTTTTATCCGCGTAGGTTGCGACATCACATTGTTCTCAAATGCGCACACCTCAAAATTATATGGGCCGGGATCCAGATGTGGAAGATATATCAGGTTTTCACCGGGAGGTGTCTGATACCATTCATCTTTTCCGCTAAGGCGCCAGCGGTAGCTTACATTGGAGGCATCTCTAAAATCCAACGTCGACATTCTTAATGTCAAAGAATTGTCGTTATAGTCAAGATGCAATTCATCGGGTTCGATATCGCTTCCAATCACTATATCCCTAATGCCGTCGGCAGATTTTCGTCCCAAACGTATGCCATTGAGATATAGGGCAGCCACCTTGACATCATCATCAAAACCAGGCGAAGGGACCTTTGCCGGGCAGAAAGAGGTAAAGCCCAGATCATTACCCATATACACCCTGTCTGTGACCGGCGAATAGACAGCTTGGTTAAATATGTTTTCCACAAGTCCATAGCCTCCATAGTAAGACTCGATCTTGTCGCTTCCCGCCGGCAAATAAGAAAGGCCTCTGACAGTGCCAATCCATACACCACCATTGCCATCCACAGCAATTGACCGCACATCGTTGTCGGCCAGGCCATCGGCAACGGTATATTTCTTAATAATTCCCTTTTTCAAGTCATAGTGAATAAGACCCTGGCTTGTACCCGCGAGCACCGTGGAATCACCCTTTGACGCGACAGCAAACGTTGATCCGTTAAGAAATGGAATTTGGTCAACTTCAATCATTTCGTTGGTTTTCAAATCATAGCAAGCAAGCCCGCTGAAGGTGCAAATCCACATCTTGTCGTCGGGAGAATGGTGGAGATATGTAAGGAATGGATTGCTGAGTCCCGTTTCGCTTCCTGTCTTGTAAGGAATCTGAATGCGTTCCCCGGTCTTCATATTGTAACGGGACACGCCTTCACCATGCACTCCGATAAAAACGTCATCACCAAGACCTCTTTTCAACGCCACCAAAGGGTATTTGCCGGAATTTTCAATCCTTTTCTCCAATGCCCCCGTGTTTAAATCCAGCTGCCATATACCACCTCCGACAACTCCGAGCAACGCTTTGTCATCGTCCATCATCTCTATCGATGTAATGTCTGCCCTATAAGGGAATTGGATTTTCCTAATCATTTTGCCATCAGGGGCAAACACGCCTATCATGCCTCGGTCGAGCGCCGCGACAAGATGGTCTCTCCACAATGCCATTGCACTTATGCCACCTCCGAAATCCGGAAAATCATCAGCGAGACGTTTATAGGTAAAAGGAGACTGTTGTCCGGGCACCATCACAAGCCCTTTGTAGTTGCAGCCAATCCAAAGGTTGCCATCAGGAGCTGAAAATACAGCTCCAATGTTGGCATTCTCAAGATTGACAAAGGGACAATAGAATTCCGATGCCTGGGTCACCGTATCAGATTCCGGATTCACTTGCCACAGACCTCGGTCGGAAGTAGCCACATACACTATTCCGTCGCTTGAGTTTGACAAATTGCTGATTGTCACTTCACGCTCCATTGACAACCGGCTTACTCTATTATTGCCTACGTTTATCCGGTAGATAGCATTCATGGTGCCAACAAGTATGTTGCCATTGTGTTCAAGACTCATCGACACTATATAAGAACCCGGTGCAACACTTATGGCTGTCAATTTGCCATTTGCTGCCATATTATATACAATACCGTCGTGACCACCAAAATACATCTGACCGTTGTTGCAACAAACTATCGTATTAAAGGAATTGCTGACTGATTCCGATGTATAAATCACGGCCTCTGGTTCGCCATTGACAAACTTTATTGCGTAAAGTCCGACTCCGGACGCTATGAAAGTGACAGTGCCATCAGACTGCTCATCTATGGCAATAATATAGCCATAGAACGTTTTTGACGGCAAGGATATCGCTTTAAAATTGTCGGTGTCAGGCATATAAAGGTTAAGGCCATTGGCAGTGGCCACCCATATTCGGCCCTTGCTGTCGCAAAAAACGTCGAGTATGCGGCTATCGCTTAGTGAACCTTCGCCGTCGTCATCATGGCGATACACATCGCATACATTGCCATCGAAGCGGAGAAGTCCCCTTGTGGTCCCAATCCATATAAACCCATACTGGTCCTGGCAGAAACCGGTATATCCAGATGCCACCATCGCCGGGGAATCATAAAGTCTGCCGCTTCGATATTCGGCCGACAATGATTCAATTCCCCAAAATGTGGTGAGCAATATTATAAGCAAATTGATTATCTTTTGCATGTATCGTTTTCAATTATTATTCCTGTCAGTCCAAGACTGCATAATTATGATGTTAAGCTATTGGCAATTCTACCAAAATGCAAATATAATAAAAAATTCATTCACACTATCCATCATTCTCCAAAAATCCATCCTAAAAGTGTCTAATAAAAGATGGAGCCAAAATTCCAGATTAAAATTAGATAACATTTCCAAATAAGTCAAATATTTTTTGTATTTTTGCAGTATCAAACAACATACCATTGAATATGAAGAAAATTTGGGTAATGATGGCTATGGCGGTGCTTGCTGTCGCTGCATCTGCCGAATATATCGTGCATCCCTGGCAAGGGAAGAAAGTGGCTTACTTCGGTGATTCCATCACCGACCCGCGCAACAACGGATCTTCGGTGAAATACTGGGGATACCTGCAGGAATGGCTGGATATAACCCCCTACGTCTATGGAGTCAGCGGGCGCGAATGGAACGACATTCCGCGCCAGACCGCGCAACTGAAGCAAGAACATGACGACGACTTCGATGCCATACTAATTTTCATCGGCACCAACGACTATAACAATGCTGTCCCCATCGGCCACTGGTATGACGAGAAAATGGACACCGTCACCTACGGACACCGTTATGTGAAACGCGTGGAAGACCGTATGCGCCGCATACCCGCGATGGATCCCAACACATACAAAGGGTGCATCAACATAGCCCTCGATTCTCTCAAACGCACTTACCCCGACAAGCAGATAGTGCTTCTAACGCCTATACATCGCAGCGGATTTTACGCTAACGACAAGAACTGGCAGGTGCCGGAAGACTACACCAACCGTTGCGGGGAATACCTTGATGCCTACGTGGACGCAGTGGTGGAAGCCGGGCAGGTCTGGGCTGTTCCGGTCATAGACCTTAGTTCTCTATGCGGACTCTATCCCCTGCATGAAGGACATGAGAAATATTTCCACAATGAGAAAGACCTGCTGCATCCCAACAATCTCGGACATCAGCGCATGGCACGGACTCTCTACTATCAGCTCCTCACTCTTCCATGCACTTTTTAAGAAACTAATATAGATAGACATTATGAAGCAAACAATAATAGCAATTGCGCTGACCATGGCTCTGACATCGGCAGCACAGACCACCGGAGAGATTTCTGATGAAATGCTCTCCAAATTCCGTTCGGAATATCAGGACAACGCCGCCAACAAGGCACGTCGCAACGCACTCAACGCCGCAGGAATCGACAAAATTGCCTACAATGGAGATGTCCGCAACCATTTCGACGACCATTTCTCCCACAAGGTGGAAACCAAGGGTATCACCGACCAGAAATCATCCGGTCGTTGCTGGCTTTTCACCTGTCTAAACATGCTCCGCTCGCAAGCTATGAGAGAACACAACCTCCCCAAACTGACATTCTCTCAAAACTATAATTTCTTCTACGACCAACTCGAGAAGGCCAACCTTTTCCTTCAGGCAGTGATTGACACCTCCGACACTCCTATGGAGGACCGCCAGGTGGAATGGCTTTTCCAAAACCCCATTTCCGATGGAGGCACTTTCTGCGGAGCCATCGACATAGTGTCGAAATATGGCGTAGTGCCAACTGAAGTGATGGCTGAAACTGAAATTGCCAACAGCACAAGTACATTCCGTCGGCTTCTCGCCACAAAACTGCGCGAAGATGGACTCAGACTGCGCCAGGCAAAGGAAAAGGGGGCGGATGCCGCAAAATTGGAGGCTATGAAGACGGAACAACTGTCGGAAGTCTATAAAATGCTTTCACTCGCCCTCGGCGTGCCTCCACAGGAATTTTCATGGACGAAGAAAGACAAAAACGGAAATCCCATCGGGACCAAGACCTACACTCCGAAGTCATTCTATGAGGAATATCTCGGCAACGACCTTAAAAACGGGTATGTGATGCTGATGAACGACCCCTCACGCGAATATTGGAAAGTCTATCGCATTGACTACGACCGCCATTCCTATGATGGCATGGACTGGACATATCTCAATGTGCCCATGGATGAAATAAAGAAAGCCGCCATTGAATCAATCAAAGACAGCACTGCCATGTATTTTTCATGCGATGTGGGTAAATTCATAGATCGCCAAAAAGGCATTCTCGACCTTGACAACTATGACTATGAGTCGCTATTCGATGTCAAATTCGGAATGGACAAAGGTGAGAGAATCGCCACCAAGGCGAGTGCCTCCTCCCATGCAATGACACTTTCGGGTGTGGATCTCGATGAAAAAGGGAATCCGAAAAAGTGGTTGATTGAAAACAGCTGGGGAAATACCGGTCAAAACGGTTATCTTTATGCCACAGACCCTTGGATGGATGAATACCTTTTCCGCCTTGTGATCGACAAGAAGTATGCCTCGCCTAAGGTGATCAAGGCTCTGAAGCAAGAGCCCATACTGCTTCCGGCCTGGGACCAACTCTTTTGACAGCACCACTCCCCTATCCGCAAGGAATTGTCTTTGAGCAATGAAGCCTTTTTTTTCGGTAGTGATGCCTGCATTCAATGCCAGGCAATATATTGGCGAAGCCATTGAAAGTCTGATAGGGCAGACTATGCCCCATTGGGAACTGATAGTGGTCGATGACCTGTCTGCCGACAACACTCTCGGCATAGCGAGAGATTATGCTTCAAAAGACCCTCGTATAAAGGCACATCAACTCTCCGAGAATTCCGGTGGAGGGTTTGCTCCGCGCAATGCCGCCATTTCACTTGCCCAATCAGAATGGATCGTATATTTAGACAGTGATGACAAGATTGAGAGCGATTATCTCCTAAAGCTTCGCCGTAGAATCGAGGATGTGCCGGATGCGAAACTCATACTGACGAGAATGGTGATATCGGATCATAGGTGCAATCCGACCCTTCGGACATATCCGGATGCAAATTTTGACATGTCTATAGTTTCCGACGGCAAAAGTCTGGTGAAAGACACCTTCATAAAGTGGGGAATAAGTTTTGGGGGCATCGCCGCCGACAAGGCAACCACCCTGAGGGTTATTGAATTGATGAAATCAGGACCTCACAGCAGCTACCTTGATGAGATAATGTCGCGCTATCAACTTATCTACACAAGAAAAGTGGCATTTGCTGATGCAAAATATTACTATAGGTCTAATCCGGCTTCCGTGACAAAAAGGCCAAGCGTGAAAACGTTTGATTTCCTTATCAACAATATGCGTCTGACAAAACTCACCAAGGAATATTTCGGCAAGGAATCAGAGGAATATAAGCTTGCCCAGACGGAACTTTATCTGCGGATTTTCGAAAAATTAAGGGTTTTGGCGCGTAATGAATTTTCAAAAAGCGAATCGCAAACAGCCAATTCACTCATTAAGCAGAGCATGGATACCATCGATTGGGATGTCATGAAGCGGCAGCTGTCCACTCCTCGCTATCTTTTCACCCGCTACTCCCCCCTGTCGCTTTTCTATTGGATTTTCAAGCTCAACCTCTACAAATAGATTTAAAATGAAGGAGGAGAACAGTTTCAAAAGCATACTTAAGGGAGTCTCGACATTCGGCGGAGTGCAGGTTTTCCAGATTCTCGTGAATCTTATAAGAGGGAAATTTGTCGCCATGTTTCTTGGTCCTGAAGGTATGGGTATCTCTTCACTTTACACCACTGCCTGCAACACCCTTAATCAGTTCGCCTCGATGGGCTTAAACCTGGCAATTGTCAAGGGAGTGGCGGCCAACCGCGATAATGAGGAAGCTTTGTCAGCCACGATCCGAGTGGCACGCCGGCTCGTAATGGTCACATCACTCACTGGAGCTTTTCTTTGCATGGCGCTTAGTCCGATACTAAGCAAGTGGTCTTTCGGAAGCTACGACTATACCATACCTTTTATGGTGCTTTCGCTGATGGTATTTTTCACTCTGCAGGGGAAACTTGAGTATTCCATTTTGCAAGGCTTGCATGCAGTGAAACGTCTGTCGTATTCCTCATTGGTAGGAGCTGTGGTCGGGCTAATGTTTGGAGTGCCTCTATATTATTTCTTCGGCAATGCAGGCATTGTGCCCGCAATGGTGGTTCTTGCTTTCATCACTTATATCTATTTCCGTCAGTCTGTCGGGAAGACCATCGTAGTCGAAAAGATGAAGGTAAGCCTACGGCAACACAAAAAGCTTGTGAAGTCGCTGCTGCTTATGGGAATAATTCTGATGGCAAGCGATTTGTTTGGCACGTTGGTGACATATCTCATCAACCTGGTGATTCGGGAATTTGGCTCGGTGGCGGATGTCGGACTATATCAGTCGGCAAATTCCATGACCAACCAATATGTGGGACTTGTTTTCTCAGCCATGGCCATGGATTATTTCCCGCGACTGACAGCTGTCAAAAAAGACCCCAAAATGATGTCGGAAGTAGTCAACCGCCAGTATGCAGTGGTAGCAATGATTGTAGCGCCACTGGTATGCCTGCTAATTCTGACCACTCCCCTAATCATAAGGATACTTCTCACAAAGGAATTCCTTCCTGTAAGTCCACTTATACGCTGGATGGGTCTTGCCATAGTATTCAGAGCCATGGCTTATCCGATGGGATACATCTCATTTGCACATGACAATAAGAAGGTGTTTTTCTGGACAGAGGGTGTTTTTGGCAATGTACTTAATCTTGTTGTCTCTACTCTGATGTATCTTGGCTTCGGTCTCGTCGGCTTGGGGATTGGCATGGTTATCACTGAGATCGTCTCAATAATAGCATACGTGTGCATCACAGGCCACTTTTTCAACTATAGAATAAGCCAGCCCACACTCAGGCTTGCAACCCTATACTGTCTATTTCCAATCGCGGTATTCACATGTTCAATTTTATGCGAGGGGAATATGTCAGTGTGGCTGATGGGAGGAATCACCATGCTTTGCTGCATCATTTCCATAATCGGGCTCAAGCGGCTGATCCGAAAGTGAGTAGCCATAATCTGGAGTGGGGTAAATCCCTTGTCTTTTTGCAATTTTTGCACCTCTTATCCAATTTAAACAATATGAAAAAGGTGACGGCACCAACCCCTTGCGCCAAAGCGGGATTTCGCGCAAGGCATGCACAATCATTCTTGGAATCCAGCTTTTCGGATGCAGCCGCCGAAAAACTGCCCCTTTCGTCAGAGGTCTTGAGGCCTGCATCAGATTACGCATTGACGTAGTGGTTCCGTCATGGCGGGCTATCACGGATGGCAAAAAAATGCCTTTCAGTCCCGCATCAAGACAATCCTTTAAGAATACGTCCTCCTCACCGGATGGGAATTGTGCGCCAATTCCAAAAGACTCGTTAAACCAAATTTTGCCAACTATGGCATCCCTTTTTAACGCTATTTCAAACGATGTGATGAAATATCCTTTTTCGGGGATGTCAAGGGAAAATTGACGGCCGGGATAAAATTTCTTGTGAGACTTAGAGACATATTCAAACGTTATGATGTCAATGCCAGAATTTTCCGCAAAGGAATCCATCACCAATCTCAATCCTTCGGCAGTATAATCGACATCATCATCGCTAATTAATATAATGGGAGCCGTCGCCTTGGATAAGGAGTTGTTCCTGTTTTTTGAAAGGCCTAACGTGTCGGTGCGATAAATCCTGAAGTCACCGCGCAATAAAGCATGCGGTATTTGGACGCAATCGGAAGCCTGCCAACTGACAATATATTCCACTCCATTAACGACAGGATGTTTTCCTTTTGCCACCCTGTCTATGCCTTCCGCACCATAAGTGCAGATTAACACCTGAAGTTTGACCGCTTCATTCATTGCCTTAATCATTTTTACCTATAAGGTTCGACCAATGAGATTCAAAAAGCGAGGCGATATTTCTGACATCATTGTGCCGCTCCACCAATTTCCTTCCATCTTCCGACATTTGCCGAAGTCCGGGCTTATCTGAAATCAGCGATATAAGACGGCGTTTGATGGTTTCATCATCTTCCAATGGCGACAGACAAAACACCGGACGGGTATCCTCTCCGATATACTTATAATATTCCGGCTGTCCGCCGGAAGCACTGATTCTGCCTAAGGCCATTGTCTGAAGGGCGTTGGTGGCGGGCGAATAGGAATACAGCTGGTCAATCACTATATGGCTCTCATGCAGTTTCTTTAGATAATCCTCAAGTGTGAGGTCTTTGACCACTTCCACCTTACATTTGCCGGGCATCTCAGCCTCAATGTTCTTGCATATTTCCAACATTTTGGCCGTTCCCTTCTGAATCTCCATATTTCCCCTCATTCCTATCAGTATTTTGACCGGGCCATTTAAGTCGAGAGGACTATATTTCAACGATTCAATTTCAATTGGGAGATTTGTGAAAACAAGTTTTTCCGGGGCCATATGCCGACGCGCAGACATATCATATTCAGGAAGCACCGACATGGCCCCATCTATATTGTCGTAGAGATGCTTTGTGTATGAAGCTTGCTCGGGTATCAGCCAACCTTTTTCACGCTGAGGATTGGTCACAACGAGAGGCGTTGGGTCTTTGGCTACACGGAACTCAGAAAATCTAAACAGGTCCGAATTGATGCAATCATCGACAAAGTAATAATCATTGCCACTCAGAGTCAGAAACACTGAGCGATTATTCTTCTTGAGAATATCAAAAATCATCCTCAGTTTAGAGGGCTTCAGATTAAAAAAACCGGGATTAATCAACTGCACAACGTCATACCCCGTCCATGCAGGCAAAGAAGCCATGATGCGGTAGAGATATTGAAACGAACCGACCAATCCGGGCTTTCGCTTCAGCTCCATATCCGCATCCGTCTGCATGTGGCCACCCCGGTCTGAAACGAGGGTCACGCTATGTCCTCTTCTGCGCAACTCCTTCGCTATGCAGGAGTGGAGATTGGAATAGTCGCCGAGCATCAATATTTTCATTCTAATGAGATCTCATTTTTATGATGGTTTGTCTTCACACCACAAAATTAACAAATATCAATATTTTTTGCAAATCATATTCAATTTTTAATGCGGAAATATCGTTAAAGTGTTATGAATGGAGAGTGCATGACGATAGTGGTGCCTGTATATGACAGGCCGGTGCTCGTGGAGCGTTGCCTGGAAAGCCTTAAAGGTCAGACGTGGCGTCCACTGAATGTCATTGTGGTCGACAATGGGTCGACCGACAATACCCCGGATGTCGCGAGGGAATGGGCAAAACTCAATTCCAGCATTGATTTTAAGATACAAATCCTGACCGACACTCGGCGAGGGGCTGCCTATGCACGACAGACAGGACTGGAACATACAGTCACCGACAAAGTAATGTTTTTTGACTCTGATGACGTCATGCGTCAAGACTGCGTGGAGACTGCCATGAAGGCCTGGGAGAGAGAGCCTGATGCCATGATTGTGGCATGGCCCACGGCAATCCACCATCCACATAGAGTCTATCAGACGCATCCGATAAAGGGGAATTTGCTTGAGCAACACTTGGTGCACGCAATTCTTCGAACCCAGGGATACGCCGTCAAGACAGAATATATTAAGGCAGCAGGCGGATGGCGGGGAGAATACCCAAATTGGAACGACCTTGAAACCGGGACAAGACTTCTGCTTGATAATCCCAAGGTAGAAGTGATAGCCAGACCATTGGCAGACATCTATCCGCAGAAAGAGAGCATCACCGGCATATCCTTTGACACAAAAGCCGGCAAATGGGAAAAATCACTTGATGGAATAGAAGCATCAATCCGGAAAAGCGGCCGAAAAGACAGCGAAAGATTGGCAAATATCGTCTCCTACCGACGCGCCATTTTAGCGGCCGACTATGCAAAGGAAGGACGAAAGGATTTGGCAATTCCCTTATTCTCACAGGCAGTGAATGAAGTCCAGACAAAGAAAAAACCGCTCATCCGGTTTGCCTATCACTGGACTCGGCTTAAGATGCGCGGTGCTTTCTCCTTGATTGGGAAATTCCTTTAACGCTTGCGTCGGCGCACCGACTTCTCGGCACTTGAATTGCCAGAGCTTGAGGATGTCGCTGCCTTTGGCTTTTTAACCTTTGTCTTTTTGGCAGAAGAACTTTTCTTCCTTCCGGATCTGGCCGATGCCTTGGTCTTGACTGTCGCCTCCGCATCAGATACCATTGTCCTTTCAGGAATCGTATCCCCGGCGGCAATTGCCCTTTCACGAGCTTCTGCAACCTCTTCTTCCGCCTCACGCATAGCGAGATATTCTTCTCGGGTCGGAACCCACATATCCTTGCCAAAATCACGCAGGCGATTGTCGATGCTGTCCTGGGCCCGCTTCATATCGTCTTCATCAGGAAACATCTGAGCCATCGAAAGATTCCGCAGATTCTTTGTCTTATAGATTTCACCCTTATACATGCCAAGATTGAAATAATCATCAAGGCTATATTGCGGGAGATTGTTGTCGTCGGTGAGAAATACATATTGCTGTGCAAGATAAGGGCGAAGCTGGTCAAATTTAACCCAGAACATAGGATAGTTGGTTTCGCCACCGAAGTCTTCGTTTCTTGTCAGCACCGGACAAATAGCCTCGACAAAAGTCTTCATCTGATTGCTACGGCGGTCGAACTGCCACTTCTCTATGATATAATATTTCAGTACCTGCCCGGTAGGAACGTCGGCCTCCTCTATGGTGTAGGTGGTCTTTTTGTCGTTGCCTTGAGTCTGATAATATATGTCAAATCTGTCGAGCATATCGCCGACCTTTATCTTGTATTGGTCGGTGAATACCTCTCGTCCGTCAAGATACTCGTATGCCGGAACTTTTCCATCCACTACGAGGCTGAGAAGGATGCGGAAAAGGTTTTGTTGCCCATCGATTACATCCTCGGGGAAATATAGAGGCGTGTTTTCAGCCACGTTTTTAAGGTCGAGTGAGCGATAGATTTCCCTCATGTATGCCATATCTGCATCATGAGCTTTCGGAGTGTCGAAAAAGCCCTGCATTCGGTCGGTGATCTTCGGGCCGGAAGTCTCCTCCTGCTGTTGTCCCCTTTTGCTACCCGCATTGCGGCGCACTACCCCGGTATTATCTTGCGCTATGGAAACAAATCCCAATGATGCAAGAACTGCAATCGGCAATATTTTTCTAAATATATTCATATCGATATTTCGATTATTCACAATTTCACTATTCACTATTCGTCGTTCACTCCTAATTAAGAGCCACCTCCATCGGAGATATGTCGCGGGTTATGCCATCCGGGCCCTTTGCCTTCACATTGGAAATGAAGAAACTCTTCCCATTTTTCAGACGCTTGAATTGCTCCTTTTGGCGGCTTGAGAACTTATTGCCGTCGCTCACCTCAGGAATGGCATTGCCCATCGAATCATAGAAAGTGGTGGAGAAAGATACAACTGTGAAAGCCACGTCAAGTATACCATCGTCGATAGAAGCCTGAATGCCTTCGGCTGCAAGTAGCGCGGCTTTGCTGATGCGTTTTGGACTCCCCTTATAACTTACCGTGTTGCCTGAAGCGTCTTTCATTGCTATATATGCCGTCGGGTCTGGCAATTTTCTGATTCTGAAAGTCATGCTTCCCACTGTCTGGGTGTGACCATCTACGTTGGCCGTGACGCTGATATCAGCATTGTCGCCAACCTTTGTCGGGCGTGCAATCCATTGGTCGCCGCTTCTCGTGAGAGTCCCGTTGGTCATGGTGGCGGAAAGTGCGGACATCGGGACTCCGGGCACTGAGATTGATATCGGGTTGTCGATGCCGGCATAAAGCACATTCATCATGGTCGGCGAGATAGTGGCCATCGGCTCGATGACGTTATATTGCGACTTGAAATCGTGCTTCTCTATGGTGCCGTCACCCTTCTTCACTTCCAGATAACCGGAATACTCGTGAGGACCCACCTGCCCGGCCACAAACTCATATACTCCATTGGGACTTGCGAGTTTCTGACCGTTGATGAATATTTCAGGTCGCATGGTGGTGTCTATTGCAGCGAGTACAATCTGAGCACTGTATTTGCCGCCACGCATCACCATGTTGGAGTTGGGCAACACGTAGGCATTTAACTCATTCACACGCACATCACCTATATCCACATTGGTGATTAGATTCGAGAGAGCCTCGCTTTCAGCCTGACGGATGTCGTTTTGAATCTTGGTGAGCATGGTGACGGCGGCCACAGCCGGCATATTGTCGAAAAGTTTCTCCTCCCACTTTGTCGGGCCTACAGTGCCCGGAGTGGTGACAACTTTTGTCGAAAGCATATCGCTTACCACCCCTCTCCTTGTTGTGTCAGGAATAAGCGATGTGACATAGCCGCGATAGTCGTCGATTGCCTCACGCAGCATCTCGCCCCTTTTGCTTGTGGGGTCAAGAAGAATGGCCGGTGCCGCATCAAGGTTGTCAAGGTTGTCAATATTGGTGTAATCTGCTCCCTTGCCATCAGCCTTGACAGCAATATCGGTCTTTATCGTTTCGATGAGTGAGTAAAGGTTGGCAGTCCTGTCGTGGAGAGCGACCCCTTTCTCATACCATGGTCCGGCCTTGGTGGAATTCTTTTCGTAGAGTTCCGCCAGATAGTCGAACTGTATATCGTTTTTCGTAGTGAGATTGTCGTTTGTCTTGTGGAGCGACGACTGCACCTGAGTGAACCCGTTGAGCACATCGCTCGACACGTTCAGGGCCAGCATTGCCGTCAGCACAATATACATCAGATTTATCATTCTCTGACGTGGCGACATTCTTGCTACGTTGTTACCTCCTCCTGCCATATTCGTTGTCGGTTGTCGGTTATCGGTTATCGGTTGTCGGATTTGGGGTCGTCGAAGGGATTCTGGCGGGATGCCATCATAGGGTTGGCCATGTTGATGGTCATAGCCTGGATCATATTCTCATAAATCTTGTTGAGTTGGCGCATATAGCGGCTCATACGCTCTGTCTCCTCGCAGAATCGGCTCGACTCGCTTGCAGACTTCTCATACATATCGCGGATATCCTTAAGTCCGCGGTTGACGCGGTCGATACTCTCAATCTGCGAACTGATTCCCTTGAGTTGGATTTCGTATATGGTGTTGAGTCCTCCGATGTTGCGGTTGAGATCCTCAAGTTTTTCCACATATCCATTGGATGATGCCGACACCGACTCTGAATTGTCGGTGATTGCCTTATATGAATTGAGAAGGACCTCACTTACGCGGTTGAGGGCATCAGTCGTTTCACGCAACTGGGAAATTTGCTCTGTGACGGCCTGCATCTGCTCGGCCATGGACTTCATCGAATCCACGAGGTTGCAGGTGTCTTCTTCAGGTATCTCCACACTGGAGATGGATCCGCCCGATGCAAGGGTCAATTGCCCGGCAATGGGCTGGCCTTCGTAACTCTGATCATCATTGGGATTTCCAGAAGTGCCTCCTTGGATAAACACACCACCGGCGCCCGCGTGCATGTCAGGTCTATCCTCCGGATCATGAGAGTCCAGAACCGGGAAAACCTCCTCCCAATGGTAATCCTTTGGCGGACGGTCGAAAGCCGTCAGCAGGAACATTGCAATTTCAGTGCCCATGCCGATACAGAGCAGTGCGCTGCCACCCGGCAAGTGCAGAATCTTGAAGAGAGCGCCCCAGATTACAACGGCGGCACCTATTGAATAGGCGAAGTTGAAAAACCGTTGACCCTTCTCGCCACGAAGGAAGCGTTCGATAAAGTTGGCGTATTTGCGTATTCTAACCATATTCTAAATTCCGACGAATGCTATTTTTATTCACTATTCAATATTCACTTTTTCTTGGTTCCCTTGGCAAAGCCAATCTGCGAGCGCACACAACGGAAACCTATGTAGCTGCGTTGCTCATTCTGGTATTCCCACTGGCGAAGGTCGCTTCTGAGGTTGTGCATCACATCTTTCCAGCTACCACCTCTCACGATCTTGCGCTTCATCTTATAAGGGTCCTCAATGGCGGCATTATAGCGATACTCCGGATTGAGGTCGCTTGTCAGCCGGTCGATGCTCTCAGTAAACGCCGTCGAAGTCCACTCGCTGACATTGCCGGCCATATCGTAAAGTCCAAAATCGTTGGGGCTATAAGTGCCCACCGGCGAAGTGATGAGATGTCCGTCGCGCACGTAATCGCCATCCATCGGCTTAAAGTTGGCATAGAAACAACCTCTTTCATCCATAGGAAGTGTCTCGCTCCAGGGGTAACTGCTTTCGGAATTTCCGGCACGGGCTGCAAATTCCCATTCCGCCTCAGTGGGAAGTCGGTAAGGCTCGATATATACACCCTCTTTGCCAAGGCTGCGGCGCAAGTAGTCGGTGCGCCAGTTGGCGAAGGCATTCGCCTGTTCCCAGCTAACTCCAACTACGGGATAGTTGTTGTAGCCGGCATTTGCGAAATAGAGCCTTGTATATTGTTCGTTGTAAGCATTGTCGAAATCATTGACCCATACCGTCGTGTCGGGATAGATGTTCACTATGTAAGTGTTGAGGAAATCAAAGTCGCCAGAGAGGGGACGCGTTACGGTCTCACGCACGATATCTCCTTCATCTGTGAAATAGGCGGTGTCTTTCGATATTATCGGCAATTCATAGTTGATGGGATTGTCGGTGTTGTAGTCGCGACGGGTTGCATCGAGGCGGTTTTTGCGTTTTGCCGCTTCGGTGTGGCTGAAGATTTCGTAGCGATAGTTGAGTTGGGTCGGGTCCAGTTCGCGCTGACCGGTGATGGGGTTGGTGCGATAGACACTCTCGATGGCACGCTGCTCATCTTCATTGGCATTTCTCCATGGAATTGGCTTGTTCCAATTGAGATAGGGGGTAATGGGATTGCCCTCCTTGTCTTCCTCAATCTTGAATGCCTCATTTCCACCGAAAGCCGGGTCAGCAAGACGCTCGCGGATGATGGAGTCACGCACCCAGAATACGAACTGCTTGTATTTGGAGTTGGTCACCTCAGTCTCATCCATCCAGAAGGCATCTACGGAGACACCACGGGCGTTGCTCTTCACGCCCCACACAGAGTCATCTTTGGCCGCGCCCATTGCCCATGCGCCACGGTCCACGAGCACCATGCCGTAAGGTGTTGGCTCGGCAAAAGCGCTTCCTCCGATACCTGTCACCTCTCCTCCGGCACCGCTGTGTCCAAGCGAGGCACACCCGGAGATTGCGAGCGACGCAATCACTGCCATTACCATGCCAATCAATTTTGGCACACGGCTGAAAAGTTTGCTATTGATTGATTCTGAAATTCTCATATTTTTATATTTCTCACATCAGCCTGATGCTTCTTTGTTTGTTTCTGTTCTTTCCGCTGAAATCAAGTTTCAGTTTGTAGCCTATCAATATCTCATGGCTTCCACTTGAAGCCTTCAGTATCGCCGAGGTCGGAATCTCGTAGGCATAGCCAAGGGTGAAATTCTTAAACTCTGCTCCTATGTTAATCGCCACGCCATCGTCCCATCTATAGGCCAAGCCGGCAAAGAACAGTTTGTTATACCATCCTTTCAGCGACAATATGCCTGAAAAAGTAGTCATGTCGTATGCCAGCAACAAGTCGGGCTGCAATTCTATTAACGTGTTTTTTATCGGAATATTGCTTCCTGCTGTCAAATACACCGTCCGATTTGCGTATGTCTCAAACTCATGGTTGTCGGAAGTCTCAGTTGAAGTGGTCGTGCCCTGGGTGTTTAGTTTCACCTTTGGAGCAACTGCGTGAAGCACAGAAAGGCCGACATAAAACTTTTTATGGGTGTACATCACTCCGGCCCCGAAATCTATCGTGCCGCCTCCCAAATCCTGGGTTGGGATGGCCGGGTCGCCCGAATCGTGATAGTCGTCATCATCCGGGATATACACTTCCGAGCCCTTGAAACTCGAGCCAAAATATCCCACCTGAATGCCGGCCGATATTATGCCTCCCAATTTGTTGAAGCGTATGCCAAGTTGGCCATTGACGTAGGTATTGGAGAAAAGTCCGATCCCTTCCTGCACAAGATTGACTCCTCCTCCCCAGCGTTTGTTGAGGAGTTTAAACGGGATATCAGCTGCTGCCGAAAAACTCTTTGGAGCGTTTTCGATTCCTACCCATTGCATTCTCCCCAAGCCGCGGATGCGGAGAAAGTCGGTGGCCCCTACCGCACCGGGATTGTAGAGGGTCTGCACAGCCCATGCGTCTGTATATAAGGGTGTGGTCTGAGCCGACGATGGGACCACCGCCAACACAATGAATAGAAGAGTCACGGCAATCCGCACTGCCCCCCATCCTTTATAATTCACACATCTGCCTATATACATATTATTCAAAATAGAATGAGAGCACCACCATATTGCTCTTCACCTTCGATAAAGACTTGCTGAAGTTTTGCATGATTGGATTCTCATCGAGATCCGGCCGGTCATGCTTCAGAATGTCTGTCAGACCGAAACAGAATTTCAATTCCGGACAAAGTTTGAAGAAAGGAAGATAGAAATCGCATCCCAGCCCTACGGTCAGCATCGGATCGAAATTCTTCATCACAAGAGCATCTGAGCGTTTTTTGGAAATGTCGATGACCCCCATAGCCCCTACCGTGAAATAGGGACGGGTGTTTTGCAGTCTTTCCCCGGAAATCTTGAGGTCGATTGGCACAACCACATATGCACTCTTGATGTCTTGAATCTCCTTCTGCTGGGTAGCGACATCAAACATGTGGACTGTCTTGGATCCAAAATACATGCCGGGAGAAAGACGCAGGTTTAGATATTTGTGCAGCCGGAGGTCGCCAAGCACCGTAGCATTGAAACCGGGGGAAAAGCCTGGCACTTCCATCTGCCATTGATTTCCATCCTCTGTGATGAATCCGGAATGGGTAAAATTCAAATCTTGAACATGAGTACCCACCGAAAAGCCCAAGTGCCAGCGTTTTAGGTCGGCATACTGCCTGTTGGGGACCTTCTCTCCCCACTTTGCCGACATGCCGAAAGCACTGCAGAAAAACGTCAGCAGCAACACTCGTCTGATAGCATATTGGATAGAAAAGATCTTGCTCATAAGGGTCTAAAATCGTTGGTTGTTCTTATATGAAACGAAAAAATAAATTTTTTCTTATGTTTTTTTGTGATGTTTGCAAATATTTAGTTAAATTTGCATTATGAAACGAATAGTAACTCTCGGAGAGATTATGCTCCGCTTATCGCCGGCAGGAAACCGTCGATTTATCCAAAGCGACAACTTCGAAGTAATTTTCGGAGGTGGAGAAGCTAATGTAGCAGTAAGTTGCGCCAACTACGGTATGGACGCAAAGTTTGTAACCAAATTACCTACTCATGAAATCGGTCAGGCTGCAGTCAATGCACTTCGCCGTTATGGTGTAGATACCCAGTACATTGCCCGTGGTGGAGACCGCGTAGGCATCTACTACTGCGAGACCGGTGCCTCGATGCGCCCCTCAAAGGTAATCTACGACCGCTCCAATTCTTCCATCGCGGAAGCCGACCCCTCGGATTTCGACTTCGATGCAATCATGGAAGATGCCGACTGGTTCCACTGGAGTGGTATCACCCCCGCCATCAGCGACAAGGCTGCCGAACTGACCCGCCTTGCCTGCGAGGCTGCAAAACGTCACGGAGTGACAGTATCGGTCGATCTTAACTTCCGCAAGAAACTCTGGACAAAGGAAAAGGCCCAGTCGATCATGAAGCCCCTCATGCAGTATGTTGATGTTTGCATCGGCAATGAGGAAGATGCAGAACTCTGCCTCGGATTCAAACCCGACGCAGACGTTGAGGCCGGCGAGACATCGGCAGAAGGCTACAAGGGTATCTTCAAGGCCATGGCAAAGGAATTCGGATTCAAGTATGTGGTTTCCACACTCCGCGAATCATTCTCAGCCACCCACAATGGATGGAAGGCCATGATCTACAATGGTGAGGAATTCTATGAATCAAAACGTTACGACATCAACCCGATTGTGGACCGCGTAGGTGGCGGCGACTCATTCTCCGGAGGTCTTATCTATGGTCTTCTCAACAAGGAGACACAGGGCGAGGCCCTTGAGTTTGCTGTGGCAGCTTCTGCTCTGAAGCAGACAATCAACGGCGACTTCAACCTCGTGACTATCGCTGAGGTAGAGGCTCTTGCCGGTGGTAGCGCCAATGGTCGCGTGCAGCGTTAAACCTTAAAATCAAACAAAATGGCTAAATTTGATAAATTGCAGGTGATGGCAAAGATTGCCGCCGCTCCCATGGTCCCCGTGTTCTACCACAAGGATGCAGAGGTGGCAAAGGCAGTCGTGAAGGCCTGCTACGACGGTGGTGTCCGTGCATTTGAGTTCACCAACCGTGGCGATTTCGCCCATGAGATTTTTGCAGAAGTGGTTAAATTTGCCGCCAAGGAATGTCCGGAATTGGCAATCGGCGTTGGTTCAGTGGTTGATCCCGGCACAGCGTCCCTCTATATGCAGTTAGGTGCCTGCTTCGTGGTAGGTCCGCTCTTCAACCCTGAAGTTGCCAAGGTCTGCAATCGTCGCGGTGTGCCCTACACCCCGGGCTGCGGCAGTGTGTCGGAGGTTGGATTCGCACAGGAGGCAGGTTGCGATCTCATCAAGATTTTCCCGGGCGATGTCCTTGGCCCGAAACTTGTGAAGGGTCTGTTGGCCCCTATGCCTTGGTCAAAACTGATGGTCACCGGTGGCGTGGAACCGACAGAGGAAAACCTCAAGGGTTGGTTTGCAGCAGGCGTGTATTGCGTGGGAATGGGCAGCAAGCTCTTCCCGAAAGACAAGGTTGCGGCTGCCGACTGGCAGTATGTCACCGACAAATGCGCTGAGGCTCTCGCCATCATCGCCAAACTCCGCTAATCCAAAGAGCAAAGAATAATCGGGCGGGCATCCTCGGATGTCCGCCTTATTTTTTTCTACCCAATATAAAAAACTCAAGTTTCTGTTTAAAAACATTCACAATAATGGATGGGGAATCTTTGGCCGGGGCCTTAGTTCTTAAGACATCCGACCGGCACCACCAGCACCCCGTCTTTCCTCTTATAGGCATAATCCCCGACTGCCGTAAGCACCATAAGAAAAGATGGAGACTTCATCTTGCCGATGTCTATTTGGCTTTGCAGTGTCAGCAGTGTGGATGCTCCTTCATTGACAAGTTTCTCCCCACCTATCTTAATTTCCACAAGTCCATAGCTTCCATTGCGCAAATGCACAACAGAATCACATTCCAGCCCGCTCTTGTCGCGATAGTGATAGACGCTTCCGTCAAGCGACTGTGCATATACCCGCAAATCCCGGACACACAAGCATTCGAAGATAAAACCAAACGTCTTGAGGTCGCTTATGAGATCGGAAGGTCCCAACCCAAGAGCTGCACACGCGATGGATGGATCCACGTAATATCTGGTGTCTGAACTTCTGACCGCATATTTGCTTCTGAGATTCGGATTCCATGCCGGCATATCTTCGATCACGAAAATGCTTTTCAGAGCATTTATATAAGAATAGACAGTTTTGTCGCTCAATTCAGTTGTGTCGTTGGATTTTATGTCTTCAAGAATACCTTGCACACTAACCTGTTGCCCCTGGTGTCTTGCGAAAGAACGCATGATTCTGCGTGTTCGCCCCTCATCACGTTCCACATCATCAACCCTTGAAATGTCGGTCTTCACAATTGCCTCAAAATAATTCAAAGCGTGACGCAATGCTGTTTTTTCAAGTCCTTTGGTTACTGCTTTTGGCCACCCTCCGCGACATGATAGGAATGCCACATCTTTAAGGTCCAATTTGTTTTCGCCTCTTATTGTCACACTCTCTTTTTGCATTTCAAACAGATCTCCTATGCTTACTTGTCCGGTTGAATCTCCGGATTCCCATAGCGTCATGGGACGCATCTTCAACCATGAAATCCGGCCGGTACCGCTATGCGTCATTTCGTTTTTTTCATTCTTGGGAGGCACGGCGGAGCCGGTCAGTATAAACTGTCCGTCACCTTTCCTATGGTCCACCTCAAACCTGACGGCATCCCAAATCTTTGGCGCAATCTGCCATTCATCTATCAGACGAGGCGTTTCCCCTCTTAATATATAGTTGATATCGGTCTCCACCATCTGTAAATATTGACTTCGCCGCATCGGATCATCCATAAATATGACGCTGCCGGAGGCGTGTTCTCCGGTTGTGCTCTTGCCACATGCCTTTGGTCCTTCAATTAACACAGCTCCCATTGCATCAAGTTCTTCTTGCAGTACAGTGTCGATGATTCTATTTTTATATCCTTCCATACAATTGGATTTTGTAATGCAAATTTAATTCCTTTTTTTCAATAATCCAAATATTTACCAATTTAATTTCCAAACTTGGCACGTTTTCGTTTCCAAACTTGGCACGTTTTCATTTCCAAAC
>CAYMBR010000002.1:89748-91157 GCA_964388725.1 uncultured Sangeribacter sp.
TTTCCAAACTTGGCACGTTTTCGTTTCCAAACTTGGCACGTTTTCATTTCCAAACTTGGCGCGTTTTCGTTTCCAAACTTGGCACATTTTTGTTTCCAAACTTGGCACATTTTTGTTTCCAAACTTGGCGCGTTTTAGGATAAAGTCCTGCAAAACACCGATGCACGTTTTTCAAACAACTTTAAGGTGAAATAATTTGTTCGTAAAGAATAAAATGACTATTTTTGCAATCAAAAACAGAGAAAGGCTGTGGGAGAATGGCATATACGGAGATATGAGGCGGAAGATAAGGGCCTTTGGGATGACCTTGTAGCGAAATCGCGGCAGGGAACGATGCTGCACTACCGAAACTATATGGACTATCATGCCGACAGATTCCAAGATTGCTCACTGATAGCCCTACGCAAGTATGCCCCTGTCGCTATTCTTCCTGCCAACCGAGTTGCCGACAAACTATATTCTCACCAAGGGCTCACCTACGCCGGATGGCTTACTCCGACATCCCATTTCGACGGATCTGATATGCTGAATCTCTTCAACGCTTGGTTAAAATGGTGTAAGGAAAGCGGTATCAAGGAAATATTCTACAAAACCACACCCCATATATATCACCGCTTACCGGCAGAGGAAGATATTTATGCCCTCTTTAGATTCGGAGCAACTCCATGGATAACAAATCTATCTTCCGTCATAGATCTAAGGGATGTTCCGGCCATGAACACCCTTCAGAAACGGAATCTGAAAAAATCACAATCGCTTAATCCATGGATAAAAGAGACCTCCGATGCTACCGAGTTTATGCCAGTGCTTGCAGAATGCCTTGATTCACGCCATGGCGCAGCCCCGGTCCATTCCGCCTCAGAACTTCAGTTGCTGAAAGACCGATTTCCCGGTAATATACGTCTCTTCCTTTGCGGTATAGATTCGGGAATAGAAGCAGAAGTGTGTATCTTTGATACCAACGGGGTGGCTCACTGCCAATATATAGCCACTACGGAGGCCGGAAGAAGCAATGGAACTTTGACTTATCTGCTGCATTATCTTATAACTGAGACTTTCGCCGACCGCCGATATTTCGATTTCGGCACCAGCAATGAAGACGGTGGAAGAATCCTCAACTCGGGACTCCTCCACCAGAAAGTAGGACTCGGTGGACGAGGTGTCGCCTACCAGTCGTTTAAGCTTGGTGGAAATTCTCGATATTTTGGATAATATGCTTGATTTTCAATAGGTAATAAACTATATTTATAATCAGAGTAACAAACCGCCCACATCGTGGGTGTTTTATCGGCATTATTCGGAATTTATGAGAACAGTCCCGATTGCCGGGTAACAAAGATTTTCCATTCATTAATTTTTACCACTTGTACTTTTTTGTGAAATATATAACTGCGATGATCGAGAAAATC
>CAYMBR010000003.1:0-8832 GCA_964388725.1 uncultured Sangeribacter sp.
TCGAACCCGCGACCCTCAGCTTGGGAAGCTGATGCTCTACCAACTGAGCTACTATCGCATTCAAATGCAATACCGAATTGATATGACAAAATCATACGCCATCGGGGATTTGCAGTGCAAAATTAAGAAGAATTTTTCGAATTGCCAAATTTATGCCGAGAATATTGGTGGCAGACGGATTTTTTTTGTTAATTTTGTAAATTATTTCACTGTAATGCCATGAAAAAATACATTCCACTCATAATAATGGCGCTGGTGCTACTCATACCGGCTTGCAGCAAAGAGAGAAAAGACGGCAACAACTTTCCCGATGACTTCAACAAGATGTCCGATCAAGGGAAAGTGGCCTACATGATGCAACATGTGTCGGCCGACTCCGTGGCCCGCTTCATCATCTACGCCTCCTTAGGGAAAATAGAAGGCATCAGCATCGACACTCTCAACAATGCGACCCTCGCGGCCTACGAAAGTTACACAGACACGGCGCTTCAGACCTTCAGTTGGGAATTTGACCGGCTGTCGGAGGAACTTCCCCTTTCTGAGAAAATGAAGCTGAGAATGCTGGCAGGTGAGGAAAATCCACAAGGACTTGGACTTACACTGGGTCTTGAATATATGAATCAGGTAAGGGTCAGGGGAATGACGGCGGAAGATGTACTCGCCGAACTAAGGGAACTGAAAAGGGCTTGCTCCGAAAACCCGGACGTATATGCACGTTTTATCATCGGATTCAGGACAGTCTTGCGCTACGACCAGAACACGGATATGCCAAAGGACATCTACAACACTTTCCTTAATTATGACGAGGATGAAGTGCAGGCCTATTATTCTCGCAACAAGACTCACCAGACTACCGAGCATCCCGACTCCGTCTCACCGCAAGAGGATGAGCTTGACATCATTGAAGAGACAAACTTGGAATTAACTACAGATTCAATAAAAGAAAATGCGAAGAATATCTGAATATGGCGCAATGGCGGAGCAAGGTATCCGCTCGCTGTCGCTTCCAGGCGGAAACCTCGAGGGACTCTATGCACCTATCACCTACGGAATGCAGGCAGGCGGCAAACGGCTTCGCCCGACCATCCTTCTGATGGCAGCGGACGCATTCGGCAATTGCGCCGACAAAGCTCTGAATGCAGCTGTAGGCATCGAGATGTTTCACAACTTCACGCTTCTGCACGATGACGTGATGGACAATTCCGATACCCGGCGTGGCAGGCCCACCGTACATGCCAAATGGAATGCCAACACAGCCATACTTTCGGGCGACACCATGCTTACTCTCGCAACCCAACTGATGATGGACGTTGACAATAAAATCCTACGCGAAGTATTGGATACATTCAACGCCCAGGCAATCAAGGTTTATGAAGGACAATGTCTTGACATGGGTTTTGAGGAGCGCGATGACGTGACCCTGAATGAATATATAGAAATGATCAAGGGGAAAACCGGTGCCCTTTTGGGCGGGGCCGCAAAAATCGGTGCACTGATTGGAGGCGCTTCGGAGGAGGACGCCGAACATATGTATGACTATGGGATGATGCTCGGAATTGCCTTCCAGATAGAAGACGACTATCTGGACACCTTTGGAAACGCAGAGACCTTCGGAAAGCCTATAGGAGGCGACATCAACAACAATAAGAAGACTTTCCTGATGACTAAGGCCCTTTCAGCCGACGACAGCAACTCAAAGGCTCTTCGCATTGCACTTCAGATGCCGGCCGGAAACACTAAGGTGAAGGCAGTCACCAAAATATATGAGGCGATGGACATACCATCCATTTGCAAGTCGGAAGTGGCCTCCTATAGTAGCAAGGCCATGACTGCTGTGAAGTCCACGTCGCTATCAGACGAGGCCAGAGTGTCTTTCCGCCAACTTACAGAAAAACTTATAGGACGAAGCAAATGATCGATACCCACACACACCTATACATGGATGACTATCTCGAAGATGGTCCTGATGGATGTGTCTTGGCAGTGGACCGGGCCATCGAGGCCGGAGTCAACAAGATGATCCTGCCATCTGTTGACAGGGAATCATGTCGCCTTGTGGAGGATCTTCACACACGGAGACCTGAAAGCACCTATACTGCCATGGGACTACACCCGACAGAAGTGGAGGCAGACTGGAGGGAGGAACTTGATGAGATAGTGGAGAAACTTGGCAAGACCAATCCCGTCGCCATAGGAGAAGTGGGGATCGACCGCCACTATGGCGACGAGAATCTCGCATTGCAAAAGGAGGCTTTCGCAGCTCAATTGCGACTTGCATCAATGCTGAAACTGCCGGTCATAATCCATTGCCGCGAGGGAGTCGAGCAATGCTGCGGATGCATAAAAAAGTCGGGCGCAGACACACCGCTGATTTTCCACAGTTTTACTGGCACACCTGAAGATGTCAGGCGCATCAGGGAAGTTTGTGATCCCTATTTTGGCATCAATGGAGTGGTGACCTTTAAAAACAGCGGCAGCCTACCCGATGCCGTGAAGGAAATAGGGATAGACCGCATAGTACTTGAAACAGATGCACCATGGCTTTCTCCGGTGCCAAAGCGAGGGAGACGCAATGAAAGCGCATATATACCGTATATCAACGACAAAATTGCTGAAGTGCTCGGGCTCAACCCTGAAGAAGTGGCAGATGCCACCACCCGCAATGCAAAATATATATTTAGAATTTGAACATTACGCTACCTTTCCATGAGCCAGTGGTGATCTTCACCATAGTGTTGCTCCTGATTCTTGCAGCCCCTGTGGTGTTTCGCAGGCTGAAGATACCCGACGTGGTGGGATTGATACTCGCCGGTGTCGCGGTGGGCCCTTATGGCTTCAACCTTTTGGAAAGAGACGCGTCGTTTCAGATATTCGGACAGGTCGGCATTCTCTATCTGATGTTTCTTGCAGCGGTAGAGATTGACATGTACCATCTAAAGAAGAACCTCAAGCAGGGGCTCATATTCGGACTGGTCACGTTTTCAGTACCCGCCGTCATGGGCATGGCCATATCCAGTATGGCATTCGGAGTCGGGATAATGACCTGCATACTGCTTGCCAGTATGTTTTCATCACACACGCTCATCTCCTACCCAGTCGTGAGCAGGTTCGGACTTCAGAATTCGAAAGGAGCCATATTGGCTGTGAGCGGCACCATAGTGGCAGTGCTTCTTGCCCTTATCACACTTGCGACCGTGGTCAAGATGCAGACAAGGGGCACATTTGACCTGTCGGACATCCTGCTGCTTATGCTTTACACAGCCGTGTATGCCCTTGTAGTCGGCTATACCTTCCCGATGCTCACTCGCTACGTATTCAGGAAAATATCAGAACCAGTGGCCCAATACATCTTCATCCTTGTGATGGTCTTTTTGGGTGCAGTATTGGCAGAGATGATTGGGCTTGAGGCGATATTGGGAGCATTCTACGTGGGTTTGGTGCTCAACCGCCTAATACCGGGCAGGTCGCCACTGATGAACCAGATAAAATTTATCGGCAATGCACTCTTCATTCCCTATTTCCTGATAGGGGTCGGCATGCTGATCAATGTGCATATCATCTTCAACGGATGGAAAGTGGTCTGGGTGGCAATTGTCATGATATTGGTGGCCTTGATATCCAAATGGATATCCGCCTATTTAGCCCAGGAACTATTCAATCTCAACTCCACAGACCGCCGCATGATGTTTGGTCTGACGAGCGGCAAAGCAGCCGCCACCATAGCCGCCACAATGCTCGGTTATCAATATGGCATCATCAGCGAAGACATCATGAACGGAGCCGTCCTAATGATATTGGCCTGCTGCCTTGTGGCATCGGTGACCACCGAACGCACCGCCATAAGGATGAGGATAGAACTAACAGCTGCTGAAATGGAGTCGGCAGAAATGGAACGTCCTAAATTTGCACGCCAGATAGTGGCAGTATCGAATCCCATTACCGCTGAGGGGCTGATGCGTCTTGCCGTCTTTATGAGGTCACAAAAAAATACGGAGCCAATCACGACGCTTTTCGTGCGCAACTCCGATGATCCACGAGCATTGAGCAGCGGACGTTATTCGCTGAAAACTGCCACCGAGGCCGGAGAGGAAATGGGAATAGAGGTGCACGAAGAGGAGCGTTTTGACCTGAACGTAGTGTCTGGACTTACAAATATGGTGAAGCAGACCCATGCCACCGATATAGTCATCGGCTTCCACAGGAAGGCCAACATAGTTGACTCCTTTTTCGGCAAAATGATCGACACGCTGCTATCAAACACTTTGAAGATGGTGATCATATCTCGCTGCTTCATACCAATCTCCACAATCCGGAGAATAGTAGTGGTGGCAGGCAGCAATGCCCAATATGAGACGGGGTTCCACGATTGGGTGGCCCGGATAGGCAATTTAGGTCAGCAATTGGCATGCAAGGTCATCTTTATCGCATCGGCAGAAACCTCACGCTATATAGAGGATGTCATCACCAAAGATGGCTACGGAATAAGACGGATATATCAGGAGATGACGGGTTGGGATGATTTCATATTGCTATCAGGGGAGGTTGGCTCAGAAGACCTGTTCGTGATAATAGGAGCGAGGAAAGGGTCCATCTCACACAGCTCGGAACAGGAGAACATGCCAGAGTTTCTGTCGAAAAATTTTGCAGGACATAATCTAATGGTCATCTATCCGGAACAATTCAACGGATAGGAAGGTTATAAAATTAAGAATTAAAATTAAAAATTGAGGTTTAAGGGGAATTAAATATATGCATGAAATAGAAGAATTGCTCAATTCAATAGACGTGAATGCGGTCAATGCGTCATTCAGGATGCTTCTTGCACTTCTGTTAGGTGCGGTGGTAGGAGCTGAGCGCAAACATAAGGGTCAGGTGGCCGGCATCCGCACATTTGCCCTAATATCGATGGGAGCATGCCTTGCCATGTTGCTCTCCATTTATGTGCCACAGGAGTATTTGGGTCTGAAAAACGGAGATCCGGGACGAATTGCAGCGCAGGTCATCACGGGCATAGGATTTCTTGGAGGCGGGGCCATGATTCAACAGAAAGGTTCGGTCAGAGGCCTGACCACAGCCGCCGGCATTTGGATTACTGCCATCATAGGGATGGCAGTGGGAGTCGGAATGTATCTTGCTTCGATAGTTTGCACATTGCTGATATTTCTCGTGATTGTGGGATTCAGCAGATTTGAACACCGCATACGCCTTGGACAGGAAATGAAGGTCATCTCAATCAGATGCCATGGCATCCTTAAAAACATAGATGACTATAAACAGATACTGAACAGCAACGGCATATCCTTGTCGAACTATTATGTAGGCAAGGACTATGAGAAAAATCTTACAGAGATTGACCTTGTGGTACTGTACAAATCAAATACAAACATCATGGAAACGCTCGACAAATTGAGCGACGCAAACCAGACACTATCCATAACCGTAACAAATCAGGTTGATTTATGACATTAATGCCCGAAATGGTCCAGGAGACCGTCACTGACATACAACAGGCAGTCTTTACCGAGCTCAATCCGGATGCCGGAAAAGAAACAAGCCAAGATTCAGAGAGCCTTACCAATGGTCTTATACTTGACCTTGCCTGGATACTTGTGCTTGCAGCCATAGCGACATTGGTATTTAAGAAACTGAAGCAACCTGTGGTGCTCGGATATATCTTGGCAGGATTTCTCGCGTCGCCCAATTTCACCTACCTACCCTCAATATCGAACCTTGAAAATATTGAGATATGGGCAGACTTAGGGATCGTCGTGCTTATGTTTTCATTGGGACTTGAGTTTTCATTCAAGAAACTGATGAATTCGGGATCGACGGCAATCGTCACGGCACTAATTATCATCACAGGAATGACGATGGCGGGATTTGGAGTGGGCTATATGCTGAGACTCAACACAATCAACTGCATATTTTTGGGCGGTATGATCTCAATGTCATCGACAACGATAATATTGAAGGCATTTACAGATTTAGGACTCAAACAGCAAAAATTTGCCTCGCTTGTGCTTGCAGTGCTGATTATCGAAGACCTGTTTGCAGTATTGATGCTTGTGCTTTTGTCGTCTCTTGCGATGGGCAATGTGCAGGGGTCTGAATTGATATTCAACATTGGGAAACTCAGTTTCTTCCTGATCATATGGTTTGTGGTCGGGGTATATGTTCTGCCATCGCTACTGGTGAAAGTAAGCGATTTTCTCAATTCAGAGACATTGCTTATAGTGGAGATGGGACTTTGCTTTTCAATGGCAGCTCTATCAGTGATGTGTGGCTTCTCCCTTGAGTTGGGTGCATTTGTGATGGGATCCATACTGGCCGGGACCGTCTTTGCCGAAAGGATGGAGCATGTGGTCAGACCAGTCAAAGACCTTTTCGGCTCAGTATTTTTCATATCGGTGGGAATGATGGTGCAGCCGGCCATCATATCGCAATATGCCCCACAGATTCTGATACTGGCAGCAGTGGTGATAATCGGCATGATAATATTCGGCACAATTGGAATGCTTGCGACGGGACAAAACCTACAGGTTGCCATTCAGAGCGGATTCTCTCTGACCCAGATAGGCGAGTTCTCATTTATCATAGCCTCGTTGGGGATGGGTCTTGGAGTGCTCGATGCATCGCTATATCCAATCATAGTAGCGGTATCAGTGATTACGATATTCACGACCCCCTATTTCATCAAGCTCTCCACGCCGGCCTACAAATGGGTGGAGAATCATCTTCCCGGCAATCTTCGATTTCTCATCGACCGCTATTCCAACCAGGTGGTGGACACAAACGAGACCGGTCGGCTTTGGCGCGAGATATTGGGCAAGTATATATGGAGAATAGTCCTCTATTCCGTGATATTGATAGCCATTATCAGTGGATGCCGGCATTTTGTCTTCCCTCTAATTGAGAATATATTTCCCCGGTGGGGACACCTGATAGCCACGGTAAGCACACTTGTGCTGATGTCGCCATTTCTCGTGGCATTGTCGTTTACATCTATAAAACCGAATGCAAAGATAAAGACCCACTCCACCGCATCCTTTTATGAGGTGCCGCTAATAGCCATGATCATCATTCGCTATATACTTGCACTTCTTTTCATAGTATATTTCCTATCGGTGTGCTACTCCTACGCCATAGGCTGGATAGGAGGAGCCATTACCTTTGCGATCATCATCGTGTTTGCATCCTCAAAACTGATGATCAATTTCAAAAAGATGGAGCGGAAATTCATGGACAATCTCAACAACCGAGAAAACAGCCGCAGCGGTGTCAACAACAATCTTGTGAGCAACATGCACCAGGCATATGTAGACATAAAACCCAACTGTCGGTTTGCCGGCGACAAGCTGAAAGACTCCGGGCTTCGAAGCCAATATGGGGTCAGCGTGTCGAGTATCCGGAGGGGAGATGAATTCATCCCCCTTCCCTCGGGAGAGACCCGTATATTTCCGGGTGACATACTCGGAGTGATCGGCACCGATGCCCAGATAAAAAGCCTCAACGATTCGATCGACAGACAGACAAGCAAAAAGGACTCTCTTGTTCATCCCGACATAGAGCTAAAGAGCGTGCTTCTGACGCCGAACTCACCGATTATAGACCGACCGTTGTATGAGACCGACCTAAGGAAAGACTATTTCTGTATGATAGTGTCGGTGCAGAGAGGCGAGGATGAGTTTATCAATCCATCACCTGAGATGATCCTCGAGTCGGGAGATTTACTTTGGGTGGTAGGAGATCCCAAAGCGTTTATCAAGATGAAATGACAATTATGGAAAGACGACCATATACATTTGACCGGGTTGTGCGCATCATCTTCTCACTGTGCGCATTTATGATAGTGCTGTATCTTCTCAACATACTCAGCGATGTGCTTTTGCCATTTTTTGTGGCGTGCCTAATAGCGTACATTCTCGAACCCATAGTTGAGTTCAATAAGAAGATAACACGCTCTAAACGTCGGTTTCTTCCCGTGATTCTGACACTGCTCGAGGCCACCTTCACAGTTGGATTGATATTCTGGATACTGATACCATATCTGGTGCAGGAAAGTGCGGCTATGACAGAAGTGATCAAGGACTATGCGACGAGCCAAATCCAGATACCCTACCTGTCGAAAGATATTCATGAGTTTATACGCGACAATGTGGATTTCGACAAAATCAGCCGAATGCTTAGCCGCGAGCAATGGATGGACCTAATCCGGAACAGCCTAAGCAGGACATGGTCGCTGATTGGGACATCGCTCAGCTTTATAGTAGGACTGGCGAGTTGGCTCATAATCATCATCTATGTGATTTTCATCATGCTCGATTATGAGGGACTGATGCTGTCGATGAGGCAACTTGTGCCCTACAACCAGAGGGAGAAGGTGTTTCATATCTTCAATGACATAAAGAATGCGATGAACCGCTATTTCCGAGGCCAATTTTTCATAGCGTCGTTGGTTGGGCTCATGTTTGTGGTGGGATTTCTCATCATAGATTTGCCGATGGCAGTGGTCTTCGGTATCTTTATCGGCATTCTCAATATGGTGCCGTATATGCAGCTTATATCCCTGCCGATAGCGGCATTTCTCTGCCTCGTTGGCTCAATATCAGGCGACACATCGTTTTGGATGTATTTTTGGGAGACAATGGCAGTCTATGTGATAGTGCAGTGCATCCAGGATCTGGTGCTGACACCGAAAATCATGGGAAAAGCCATGGGGCTAAACCCAGCGATTATTCTCCTGTCGCTATCTGTCTGGGGGTCTCTGCTTGGGATTTTGGGAATAATCATAGCTCTACCGCTGACCACCCTGATATTGTCGTATTATGACCT
>CAYMBR010000003.1:8932-87398 GCA_964388725.1 uncultured Sangeribacter sp.
GGGAAATAGGATAGGAGGAGTTGCTCGGCAGCATGGCGTGCCTGCGAGCGAGTCCCTATGTCGTTCATAATTATCACAATGGAATGAGTTGGAGCAAACTGCTCATCGAGCTTATAACCGGCATAGCACTGAATGCCGCGCATGCTCCCTGTCTTCATGGCCACATATGAGTCGAGTTCAGTGTCTTTTAGGAAATCCTTAAGAGTGCCTTCCTGACCGGCAAGTGGCATGAAAGAGGAATAATCCTCATCGTCGCTCATTTGCCGCAGTATCTCTGCCATAAATCCGGCAGTCACGCGATTGCTTCTGGAAAGACCGCTTCCATCCACAATATTTACCCCTTTTATAGATGCACCATTGTCGTTCCAAAACTGTAGCATTTCCATTGCACCCGCAGCCGTAGAGCCTTCCTTCCCCCGGGCGATGGCGAAAGCGCGGAGAAGGTTTTCGGCAAACATATTGTCGGAACGCATCATGCAGCTTCTCATCACCTCCGCATAATGGTCGCTGAGGTGATCCACAAGGATAACAGCATTATCCGCATCAGACACCCCCTCGGAGCCTATTTTTACAGGATTGCTCACTGAGATTCCAGCCGTCCTAAGTCTTGAATAAAGATGGTCGGCGAAAACCTTAGCAGGATCTTTCACAGAGTGGCTGCCAGAGGCATCTCTCTGGAAATTGAGAGCGTGACTTCCGGTGCCGTAAGATTCAGCAAGGTCTTCTTTTACCCAAGATGGAGGGCAAGCGGGTCCGACATAAAGAGAAGTATCAATTCTTATTCCACCGTTGATTCTTTCGATTCCATTTCTGATAAGCGCATCAATAATCTCTTGGGAAATATCGGCAGACTCCGGAAGACAATCTGCGCCAAGAGTCGGATCTCCACCGCCCAAGACTACCAGATCCCCATCAATGGCACCATCGGAGAAATTTCCATCGGCAAAGACGAGAGTGTGGAACCTTTCTTCTGGACCCGATTCCTTCAAGAGAGAGGCAATAGTGACGGTCTTCATGATAGAAGCCGGGAGCAAGGAAAGGTCGCGGTTATGTTCCACCAGCACCTCACCAGTGGCAAGATCCTGAATAAGCACAGCGGTTTCACCGGCATTAACAGCCTTATTGTTTAGAAAATCCTCAATTGGGGATGCGTATAATAATATTGCAGCAATAAGCTGCATGGAGACAAGCATTATTCTTTTCATGCTACAAAATTACAAAAAAAGCAACTAACATACAACAATACGAGCACTCATCCGTTATAAAGAATGACATACAGAAATCTCTAAATAACACCCTAAAAAATATATTCAACTTTCGCAAGCGAAAGTTGAATAGTTTATAAGTTTGTAAGTTTAGTTTGATGACAATATGCGATTATATAAAAATGGCTGCCTCTACAGAAGCAGCCATTTTTTTGCTATATTCACTTTTTATTATAGATCTACGGAATCTGATTTATCGGTCCAGTCACCAACGGAAAGAGTGGCGCTTGTGGAGGTATATGTCAATTGCTCATCAGAAGACAATTGAGTGGCAGCATCAGAAGGGCGCAAATACTCTTCGCTCGGAGCACCCATAGAGCTAAGAGTCTGCAGACTTATCGTATAAAGAGTATTCCTGCAAACCTGATATTTCGAGTCGTTCTTATCCTTTATATTTACCCTATAATAAGCGCAACCGCCTACATACTTTAACAGCACATATTTAAGACCATCGCCGGGACTTGAGTTCATAACCGATAAACATGATAATGCAGATTCATAATAGTATCCAATGTAATCCATATAGTATCTATAGAAATCAACAATTGTATAAGGATCATCTTCTTTTACCACACCGTATACATAAAAATCAGACTTATTATCATATGTAGTCATAGTTGGCACATTATTATAGTCATAGAATACTGTTTTGGGCCGTATTGGTACCTTGACGCTAACAAAAGTTGTGTTTCCAGTCACAGGATTTGCCACTATATTTTCCGGCATATACTGATATTGCGGAGTAGAGGATGAAGAAACAGAGGCATCAGAATAATCTATGTCCTTATTATCAAAAGTATATGTTTCATAAGTACCATCGGTAGAAGAAATTTCATCGAATGAAGAGTGTATGTAGCCATTCTGGCTTAAAATCATTTCATTATTTGTCTGAAACACCTTAAAACCGATATCAGTGCCAATGGTAAATAAAGAGGAGCCCACTTCAAGGTTGGATGCATCTACGGTCACCTTAGCCACAAGGCGCTGCAAAGTGATGCTGAGTTTATTAGTATCCGGAACATAACCTTCAGTATTTGACACTGCAATAGGCACATCGGTTTGTTTACCAGCCATTACAAAACCGGCAGTCGTAATCAAAGACGATAATGTAGATTCAAACACCATTGATTCGAATTCCGACAAAGTGGTAGCCGTGGAGGTGGAACCATCGGAAATTTTGCTGCCGAAAATTTCATTTGCTGTAATGGCATAAATAGCCTTAGTGCCAGGCTCTACATCAAGTTCGATGACATTATCAGTTGCATATTCTACATTATCTACAATTTGCTCAAGATTGCCATCAGCATTGAAGACGTAGAGATTGACGAGGGAGATGGCACTATCATCAGCGCGAGTGTCGGCGGCATTTAGGGTCAACTGGATGTAGGCCTTCGCATCTGAGGACTTTTTGCCATCAAGATTAAAATAATCCAGAGGATTACGGTCACTTCCGCATCCTGCAAGTAGCACAGCAAACAGCAGCAAAATGCTGTAAGCCGAATTTCGGAATGAATACATGGGCTATTACGTTTAAGGGTTGTTAGTTATTAATTGTTTGAATTATGTTATGCAATGATTTTAGTGAAATGGTGATGGCATAAGCCGCAATATATCAGTCAAGTTTAAGGACAGCAAGGAAAGCTTTCTGCGGGACCTCTACCCTACCGATTTGTTTCATACGTTTTTTCCCTTCCTTTTGCTTCTCAAGGAGCTTGCGTTTGCGGCTAATGTCGCCACCATAGCATTTAGCCGTGACATCCTTACGGACGGCCTTGACGGTTTCACGTGCTATGACCTTAGTGCCAATAGCAGCCTGAATGGCTATGTCAAATTGCTGACGCGGTATCAGTTCCTTGAGTTTCTCACACATTCGGCGGCCAAACTTCACCGAATTGTCGGCATGAGTAAGAGTCGAAAGAGCATCGACACTCTCGCCATTGAGCAGGATGTCAAGTTTCACGAGGTTTGACGGACGGAAGTCATGAATATGATAGTCGAAACTTGCATAACCCTTGGAAATAGATTTCAACTTATCGTAGAAATCAATCACAATCTCACCAAGAGGCATGTCGAATGTAATCTCCATTCGGTTGCCAGAGATGTATTCCTGCTTTATGAGTTCACCTCTTTTGCCAAGGCATAGCGTCATGATAGGACCAATAAAGTCGGCAGCTGTGATTACAGAGGCCCGGATATAAGGCTCTTCAATGTGGTCGATAAGGGTGGGGTCTGGAAGACCTGATGGATTATGAACCTCGGTCTTGCTGCCCTTTTTGTCATAGACAAAGTAAGAAACGTTGGGGACAGTGGTGATGACATCCATATTAAACTCGCGTCCGAGACGTTCCTGAATAATCTCCATGTGGAGCAGCCCAAGGAAACCGCATCGGAATCCAAATCCGAGGGCAGCGGAAGATTCGGGTTGAAAGGTGAGAGACGCATCGTTGAGCTGGAGTTTCTCAAGAGAGGCCCGAAGATTTTCAAAGTCTTCCGGGTCAATTGGGTAGAGACCGGCAAACACCATAGGTTTCACCTCCTCAAAACCATCAATAGCCTTGTCGCAAGGATTTGCCACATGCGAAATCGTGTCGCCCACTTTGACTTCTTTCGATGTCTTTATGCCAGAGATGATATATCCCACATTTCCGGCAGAAAGTTCCTTACGCGGAGAAAGTTCAAGTTTTAAGACACCTATCTCATCAGCATGATATTCCTTATCGGTGCTGACAAACTTTACAAAGTCATCCGTCCGGATGGTTCCATTGACAATCTTGAAATATGCAATTATTCCACGAAAAGGATTGAATACTGAATCAAAAATGAGGGCCTGCAGAGGAGCACCGGGGTCTCCAACAGGAGCAGGAATTCTATCGACGATGGCCTCGAGAATCTCATTCACACCCATACCGGTCTTACCTGAAGCGCGTAAGATCTCAGATCTATCGCAACCGAGGAGGTCCACAATCTGGTCTTCCACCTCATCGGGGTTCGCGCTTTCAAGGTCGCATTTGTTAATGACGGGTATAATCTCAAGGTTGTTGTCAATGGCCATATAAAGGTTTGAGATAGTCTGAGCCTGGATTCCCTGGCTGCCATCCACAATCAACAAAGCACCCTCACAGGCGGCAATGGAACGCGACACCTCATATGAAAAGTCAACGTGTCCGGGAGTGTCAATTAGATTGAGGATGTATCTCTCACCATTTAGAGTATAGTCCATCTGGATGGCATGGCTTTTAATTGTGATACCGCGCTCACGCTCAAGCTCCATGTCGTCGAGTACCTGAGCCTCCATATCTTTGGCAGCAATAGTGTTTGTTGTCTCAAGAAGACGGTCGGCAAGTGTTGACTTGCCGTGGTCAATATGGGCTATTATACAAAAGTTGCGAATATTTTTCATTTCAGGAACCTTCTATTATGGGTTTGTAGCCTTCGTCCAATCAAGGCTTTGATAGTAAGCCTCCTGCTCGGAAGTGAAAGTGTAGGGGAAATGGCACGACATTCCTGAATAAATATCTGGGTCGAAAGCATTTTTACCATCGAAATCTTTTGAGGTGCAGCCGCCATATAGCAACACATCGTCGAGGGCATTGCTGAATGCTTGCAGCAGGGCTGCGTTGTCAGCGTTTTCGTCGTTTTCGTCGAGACTACTGAGGTAGGCGCGGGAGAACTGTCCGAAATCGTAAAGGCCACGATAAGGGGAGCGGCCATAGTCTTGCAATCCAATGGCTGAGTCAGGCCGCTTTCCACAGGCGTAGATTTCAGAGCAGACTGCAGCCAGGTTGTCGAGGCCATTGGTGTCTATTACCGAAACAGTCACGGCCATGTTGGCCGAGTTGTAATAGTCAAAGAAAGATTTTGCGGTGCCAATCAGATCGGGAGAGACAGAAGCAAGCATTGGAAGCGTAGAGTCATAGTTCATTCCGGGACTCCAGTCCTCAGTGGGATATCCAGCTATATAATCGCATTTATTTCGCAATTGATAAGCCGTCTCAATGCTCATCATGTAGCAGACATCAAACCATATATAGTCGAACATGCCAGCTGGTATGGCATCGGCGAGTTCTATAATGTCGCATTTGTCGGTCACATCCTGATAAGTGTCCCATCCGAAACTTCTCTGAACTGCGGGCACTTCATGAGTAGAGAAATTAGGCAACCATCCAGTGCCATGCGACCAGAATATAAGGCTATAGCAATCGGTTGGTGAGATTTCACGCACATCAGCATATACCTGACTCATGCGTTCAGGATCAGTGGAGAAGGTGTCTCTATCGTAGGTTTTCAAAGTCTGGAAACTCCAAGAGCCGTCGGCATTTTGGAGCAATTCATCAAGTGTTGCCACAGAAGCAGATTTTGAAGCCACGCTATACAGGAGCACGCGGACATTCTCTCCGAGACTTTCCACATTTGGAGCAGCCTCAATCATTTCGGCTATATCTTTCTCAAGATAAGTGCTGAGATTATTGGAGGCCACAGCATATATCAAGACAGTGCGAGTCGGATCTATGGTATTTGGGATGTCGCTATTCTTATGACAAGATGAGCATCCCAATATGGCAAGCACTGTCAATAGTATCAGTACATATCTATTCATGTTACAAAAATAGCACAAAAACCGCAATCGTGCAAATTTGCAAAGCAAAAAAAGCGTGAAAATCTAATTATTTAAGCCAAAGCCGATGTCTGAGGAAAATGCAGTATTGTATGGATTGCTTCAGATATTGGAGTGGTGTAGTCGACAAAATCGCGACTGCACCTCAGATAGTGGTGGCAATATGGATGGGCGAGAATTTCTTCAAGCATTGCCACTTTCGCCTCTATCATCGTCTTTCGAACTATTTCAGCCAACTGCGAATCATTTCCTTTCAGTCTATGCAACTGGTAGGCAGGGCGGAACTTATAATCGGGTGTCCTTGCGGGAAGAGAGTGGCTGACAAAATAATCCTTACCCTGCATACGCTCTGCCATCTTGTGATTAGTGAGCATAAGACCACCTATGGTCACGTGAATCTGCTTAAGATTAGCGATATAAGTCAACTTATCAGTAAGGGCCTTTATGGAAAGATGTAATTCTGACGGATCATTGCCAATATGGAAAAACATTGCATCGTAGGGACATTTCCATTCCACCTGTCTAATATCATGAAAATGGATAACCACCATTTGCGTGAGCGCAGGCCAAGACAGCCATCGCGCCCTTTCCACGCATTCCAAAAGGGTTTTATCATCCACCGAATAAGGATTGAATCGAAGCACCTTATCTCCAAGAATTGCATTGAGCCGAAACCATACTTCCTTCGGATCAGAAAGCAGACTTTTCGGGTCATTTCCGTATATGTCGGTGTTTATGTCAGTAAATCGTGAAGTTCTCATCACATCACACAAAATTCACAAAAACACCCAACTTTACAGATTTGGGTGTAAAATTGGGTAGCTCTTTTATAATTACTTGATAATTAAGCTTTATTGCGGAAAGACAGGGATTCGAACCCTGGGTACCCGAAAGGGTACAACGGTTTTCGAGACCGTCCCGATCGACCACTCCGGCATCTTTCCAAAGGGTTGTTTCTGATAGCGAGTGCAAAGTTAATAAAAATTTTTTGAACTGCCAAAAATTTGTGACTACTCCGAGACAAAATCTGGTTCCGGGTCGGGCATGGGGAGGTCTGAGGGGGATATGGAAAGGATGTCGCGGCGTGGTTTCTCACCGAAGGTGAGATATGCATGGATATTGACGCCAAGCGGGCCTGTGCCATATCCGGCCACATACCATGGGTCGGCATTATTGCTGTTGCGTAGTCCGATTCGATATCTCACATTCCAGCCGAGGGAGAAGGGCCCGACAACCTTCACCTTGATACCGGCAAGTATCTCGCCATATATGCTGGTGCAGGTCTGATTGAGTAATTCGGAGGTTCCTTCAGGCAAGTCAAGGTCGGTTGTGCTTGTTATGTCGGTGATATCCCATCTGTTGCTCGCAAAACCGAGCCGGAGTCCGATATAAGCAATATGGTCGGGTTTGGACTTGTAGAGGAAATTATAGTTGACACCAATTTTGCCATAGAATGAAAGTTTTGCCTTGACTTTATAGAGGTCGTTGGTGTCTGAATGGTTTCCCCAGCCAACACCGGCCTCGATGACAGGGAAAAACCAATTGTGGAACGAAAGCATGGCATTGATACCGTAGCTTTGGTAGGACTGACCGATGAGACGCATGATAGCATCGCCGAAGTCGATGCCTACTGAGAATCCGTTGATTAGGGGATATGGCGACGAGGGGCGAGTGGAGGTGACAGTGTCGAGTTCGGCAAGGTAATAGACAGGGGCCTCGAGTTTTTCACCATGTTTGTCATAGTAGTGGAGAATAGGCTGAGGTGGAGCCTCATCGTCGCCATCTACGGGGGTTATGGTACCTTTATTGCTTTGGGCAAAAACCGAAGTTGAAAAGAGCAACGAACAAAGAACAAAGAAGAACGCACAAAGTGTAGATGAAATGGCGGTTGGAACCGCCGATTCCATACGAAGACGATTACGGATGACTGAAACCGCAGATTTCATGCTAAGACGCTTTACCATTCTTCGCCTATTAGATAGTTGTTGCGCTCCGGGGAGTTGCGTGTGATAAGTTCGCCAACAAAGCCGGTGAGGAAGAACTGGAGCCCCATCACCATGCAAGCGAGAGAGAGGTAGAAATATACAGACTTGGTGACATAGAAATGGAAATCAGGGCTGCATACGCTGACAATCTTGAGGAAGAGCACAGTGAAAACAGCCAGGAAGCCTATGATGAACATCAGCGATCCCAGAAGGCCGAAGAGATGCATCGGTTTGATACCAAAGCGAGACTGGAACCAGAGGGTTGCGAGGTCGAGATATCCATTCACGAATCGGTCGAGACCGAATTTAGTGGCGCCGTATTTGCGTGCCTGGTGGTGAACCACCTTCTCCCCTATCTTCTTATAGCCGGCATTTTTGGCGAGATAAGGGATATAGCGGTGCATGTCGCCATAAACCTCGATATGCTTGACGACATCCTTGCGATAAGCCTTAAGGCCACAATTGAAGTCGTGAAGATTCTTTATACCGCTGACCTTACGGGCAGTAGCATTGAAGAGTTTTGTTGGAATGGTCTTGCTAAGAGGGTCGTAGCGTTTTTTCTTCCAGCCTGAGACGAGGTCGTAGCCATCGGCGGTAATCATTCTGTAGAGTTCAGGGATTTCGTCGGGGCTGTCCTGGAGGTCGGCATCCATAGTAATCACCACATTCCCCTGAGCACGACGGAAACCCTCGTTGAGGGCCGGGGACTTGCCATAATTGCGTGAGAAACTTATGCACCGGACATGATCGTCTGTTTTGGCAAGAGAGCGGATCACTTGAAGGGAATCATCGGAGGAACCATCATTGACGAAAATAATCTCATGAGAGAATCCATGTTCCTTCATCACGCGCTTGATCCAGGCGTGGAGTTCGGGGAGGGATTCGGCTTCATTATATAGGGGTATGACTACGGAGATGTCCATGTGTTTAATGCACAATGCACAATGCACAATGCACAATGATTTATCAAAGTGTAGCGCATTGCACTATTAATAATAGTTATTTTAGGATGCGAATTTAATAAAAATTTTTGAGAATAGAGGGAAAATAAGGATTTTTTTGAAATGGGGACCCTGGGATTATTCTTCTGGAGGGAGCTGCTTGGCGAGAGTGAGGGTAAACTCGAGACCACCGGAGGGGAGATTGCGGGCGGTGATATCACCTTTATGGAACTTAGCGGCACTCTTGACTATGGCGAGGCCGATTCCGGTGCCACCTTTCTCGCGGCTTCGACCTTTGTCGATACGATAGAAGCGATCGAAAATAAGAGTCAGATGCTCCTCAGGGATTCCGGAACCGTTGTCGCAAATTATGATGCGATAGCTATTCTCATCCTCTTCCTGAAGGAATATGGATATTGTGTCGGCTCCGGAATAAGCAATTGAATTGTTGATGAGATTAGCGAAAATTGACTCGAGGAAGGGGGCATTACCCTTCATCATCATCACATCTGGCAGACGGATATCAAACTTGATGCCGGCATCTTCAGCTTTTAC
This sequence comes from uncultured Sangeribacter sp., assembly GCA_964388725.1. Taxonomy (GTDB): domain Bacteria; phylum Bacteroidota; class Bacteroidia; order Bacteroidales; family Muribaculaceae; genus Lepagella. The sequence goes on from CAYMBR010000003.1 coordinate 18,294, forward strand.
AGCCATATTATCCACAACCTCCTCCACAATCTCAGTGAGAGAGAGCAGTTCAGTCTGTATTGCATCGCCGCCGTCGTCAAGGCGGTTGAGGGTAAGGATATCCTGCACCATTCGGAGCAGACGCTCGGAATTTGCCTTGCACCTTGAGATCAGCATATCACGTTGCTGCTCAGTGATGCGATCCTTATTGTTCATTAGCGTCTCAAGTTCAAGCGATATTGCAGATATAGGAGTTTTCAGTTCATGGTTGATATTGTTTGTAAGATTTTTCTTGAGGGTGGCCTTTTCCTGTTCATCGCGCAGAGCAATCCGGGTCTTAAGGTCACGGTCGGCCATCGTACGCTGCAACCTGGAATAAAGAAGGACAATGTTGCGGGCGATTTTCCCCATTTCATCATTAGGGAAGGCTTCAGTGTCATAAATTTCCTCACCACGCTCTGCTTTCTGGGCGAAATCGGAAAGACGCTTCACAGTCTTGCCTATTCTATTGATCGACAGGTAAGTGATGATTAGGACAGTAACATAAATCAAAATTGCATACCAAACCAGTTTTCTGTCAATCGAGAGTATATCAGAGAGTTCAAGTTCATATCCGAGGGCGCCGGTGCGACCATAAAGGTCACCTTCTTTAAGGGTGACATAATAGTAATAGTCAGGATTGTCTGGATCGCCAAGGTCATCAACATATCTAAGGCCGAAGCCCTGGTTATCATCAGAACTGTTGGCCATGACGACAGAAGGAAGAGACATAACATCGATACCTTCCTCCCCATCAAGGGACTTGTTGTTGTAGATAACATTACCTTCGGAATCAAAGATGCAAAAATGCAATTTCTGAAATGGCAGGGTTAGGCTTCTTTCCCATACCTGCACATTAAGTACTCCCCCATCGTAATGATCGAGGAGCTGATGATCGAGGAGAGTAAGTTGAGCGTTAAGCAGTTCCAGACGGAATTGTTGTTCGCGCGAATACATGAAATAGAAGATCGCGCCCAAGCTAAGAGTCAAAATCGACGCCACTGCCAAGAAAACCTTAGTGACGTAACTAACAGCGAAACGCACGAGATAAATAATTGAGAATTTAGAATTTAGAATTTAGGAATAGACTTTGAATCCGTAGCCGTAGCCGGATCGCGTGACGATTAGCTTTCCATATTTACCTATTTTGGAGCGAAGACGAGTAACATTGACATCGACTACACGATTTACGACGACGACCTCGTCGAACCAGACTTTCTGGAGTATATCCTCACGAGAGAAAATCTTACCAGGGTTGCTCATAAAGAGAGAAAGGAGTTCGAATTCCTTACGGGGCATACGCACCGGGGTATTGTCGATTGTGCAGACGATTTGGTCGAGATCCAGCACAAGGCCATCTTCTCTGAGAATATGGCGCTGCTTTTCTTCCTCTTTCTGCTCGGCAGTAGTCTGATATGCAGAAGACTGCTTGTTGCGACGCAAGACGGATTTGATTCGAGCAAGAATGTTTCGGATATTGTAAGGTTTTGTGACATAGTCGTCGGCACCGAGATTAAGACCGGCAATCATGTCGTCGTCTTCACTTTTAGCAGTGCAGAATATGATAGGAATAGAAGCGGTCTTAGGGTTTCGCTTCAAGACCTTAGCCATTTCAAATCCGGACATTTTGCCCATCATGACATCGAGCAAGATAAGATCGAAAGAAGGGAGGTCCATTTCGAGAGCTTCCTCGGCAGAATAGGCAGTTTCCACTTCATAACCCTCGATTTCAAGGTTAAGTTTCAGGCCTCCGCAAAGGTCCGGTTCATCGTCAACGACAAGGATTCTATAGATATCCATAGCAGTAATGTTATAATTAAGCATTATGACACAAAATTAATAAAAAAATTTCAAAAGAAGTGTTAAAATTCGAAATAATTGCAAATTTTATTCATTTTTGTGGGGATAGGGGCAAACCTTAGACAACACCTAACCCAACTAAACGCAAGCAACACAAGGGAGCGGGGTCAACTTTTGGGTGGAGAAAGGTGTTTTATTGAAGAAAGTGCAGCCCCTCCGGGGCTGCACTCTTAACTCTTAAAGTAAAATATTATGAAAGCACTTTACAAATGGATGGGTGTCGGGGCAATTGCCATAGCAGCCGGCATGACACCGACAAAAAGCAATGCATGCACACGAGTGATTTATGAAGGAGCGGACAGCCTATACATAATAGGACGCTCGCTTGATTGGAAAACACCAATACCGACGAATCTTTACGTCTATCCAGCGGGTATAAAAAAGCAGGGATCATCCTCAATCAACGGCATCAACTGGACATCGAAGTATGGAGCAGTGTATGCAGTGGGATATGACGGAGGCATTACCGAAGGGATGAATGAAAAAGGGCTTTCGGTGAATGGGCTTTTCTGTAAAGGCACAATCTATTCGGATGAGGAGAGGGAAAAGAATCCACCGATTTCACTGGCAATGATTGTGGCATGGCTACTCGACAACTGCGCGAGCACGGATGAGGTGGCAGACCTGTTGACAAACACCGCTTTCAAGATAGAGGGAGCCACTTTCGACGGAGGCACCGTATCGACGCTTCATTGGGGCGTTACGGATGCAAGTGGGAAGTCGATAATCTTTGAGTTTGACAATGGCAAACTTAACATCTTCGATCCGGGCGACATCAGGGCAATGACCAACGACCCTCAGTGGGTGTCGATGAGAGCGATTATCGAATATTGGGATAAAATCGGAGGACAGCACATGCTTCCGGGCACAGTAAGCAGTGCAGACCGATGCGTGAGGGCAAATTACTTTGCACACCATGTGAATCCGGTGGGCGAGGCAGATCTTGGAGCTTCCATCACGCGGTCGATACTTGTAAATTCAAGCGTGCCTTACACTTACAATATCGTAGGGGAACCGAACCTGAGTAGCACACAGTGGAGAAGTTATTCCAATCTTCGCGACAAGCGGTATTATTTCGATATAGTGACGAATCCGGGATACTACTATGTGGATTTGAAGAAATGCGATTTGACACCGAAGGGAAAAATTCTTAAACTTACGACCGACAAGACAGAGAACTTAGTTGGGGATGTGACAGACAAATTTGTGAAGTCGGAAGGATTCACGCCGATGTATTGATCAATGCACAATGCATAATGCACAATATCATGACAAATGATGCCCCAAATCACAATTATTAATAGGATAATATTGTCAGTGCTGGCGGGAGGCGACAATGCAACGATTGCATAGCACCAGTCGTCTCAGAGAATAGACTATACAATAGCACTCCTGAAATGCATTAAGCACGTAACGGAGTGCTATTAATTTGTCTTCATCGAGGGAATTTCTTCCGTCGTGGATAAGATCATAAAGGCGAGAAGTATTGTCGTAAGACTCGTTCATGACATTGGTAATTCTGGCCCAAAGATCCTTCATGCCCTCAACATCCGCTGTAATTATGAGTTCGATTGCTTCATCGCAGAAATTGCAGATGTCAGCAATCATGATGTTGATAAGATCTACATACTCCTCAGGGAAAGGACTATTATAGTTCTCATCATAATGAATGCACACTTCGGCGAGGCGACGTAGGTTGCGGTTGACATCAAACCGAGTATTATTGGCAATATTAATCCAGGCAGCAGTTTCGATGAAATAGACAGTATCAATAGACTGGAGACACTCTTCCTGAGTTAGGACCTGGTCTTTGAGTTCGACCTTCATCTCACGAGCTTTTTCGATTTCCTCTTTGAGTCGGTCATAGTCATTTGCAGCATAAGCCTCGCTAATGCTTGTGATTCGCTTCTTGATAAACGCGAGGAATAGACGATGGTTTGTGAGAATATACGCAGCAAACAGTTGATAAGCTTTGTAAGGGTCGTCAGTTTCCTTGATAGAATGAACTATCACAGCAGTTTGGTCATTGATATACTCACCACGTTGATGCTTCATCTTTAGCAAAGGTGAAGCAGCGTCGTCGAAGAGGGTTAGAGACAGCAGGACTGTAAGTGCACCGACGACTACCACCGTAAGTATTATCAAGAACCAGGTTTCCATTAGTTGTCTGAATTATGAATGTGCGGATGTAACAATGCCATAGTTTTTCGGATGCAAAGTTATAACATTAACATTTCATAAATGTTGCAAAACGGTTTCATATTTGTTAAATTTTATGACAATATTGACAATATCCTACCTAACCCAACTAAACACGAGCAATACAGGCGAATACAATCGGAAAAGAGGGTCGGCGATATGCCGACCCTCTTGGGAAATATAATGATTTTATGGGGAATCGATATTTTGATGGAATCTAAATTAGGGAATCGATTAAAGAGCAACCTTTTCAGCCTTGTTGCCTGAAACCTTTACATAGATGCCCTTGTCGGGGTTGAGGACGCGCCGGCCAGCGAGGTCGAAGTATTGAGCGTCGCCTTCAGCCTTAACATTGACAGACTTCACACTTGTAGAAACAGCTTCGGATCCCTGAAGGAACTCGATTTCATAGGTTGCAGCCGGGATAGAGATTTTCACGTTGCAGACACGAGTCTCATCGTTGGGGTTGGGCTCGGCATCAAACTCAAGACCAACTAAACCAGTGAAATATTCTTCGCCATCGTCATCAACGTCATAATCATCGTAAACATCTACAACGGCAAGCCAATCGCAATCGTCTTCTCCGTCGTATGTGATTTCAAAGTCGTCTGTCTCAGAGGTTGACATCAGGTAAAGGTAATACTGAAGACCCTGTACCGTATCGGTGGTGTCACCATCATTTGCAAACTTCACGCTTGAAGGCTGCTGGGTAAAATAGTTTACCAACCATGGATATGAAACGTCAGCGAGTACGCCGAGATTAGAATTAGGCAATTCCGAACTAAAGAAATTCTTAAGTGCGGGCAACCAATATTCAACTGTGCCATCATCTGTAATGTTGAATTGTCCAAGGAAGCCGACATTGCCGTAACCCTCATCAAACTCATCAGTTGACAAATAAGAAGTAAGTGAAGCACCTGGTCCGGGGAAAGCATTGTATCCAACCACAACAATAGTTATGTCGTCTTCAATCTCGAGGCTTACGTTATTTTCAGCACCTGTGACAGGGTTCTTTTCTACAAAATTGAACTGAAGGGCAGTATTAGTGTACTCATCGGGAGCTGGAGCAGCTGGAATAACAGCCTCGGCAACAGCAATCAGGTCTCCGAGCTCAACGCATTCTATGGAAAATGGTTCTCCATCGCTGTTTGTGCCTTCATATACAGCTGCGTCGTTTTGTGTTTTGAATACATAGGCTTTAACCGGAATGTCGTTTACAAATTCACCTTCATAGCCATAGTAAAAATACACACAGTTGAGCAAATAAGGCTGATCTGGTTTTTCAAAGCGTGTTGCCATTGCATTATAACCGCCTGCGTTGGTACCAAACCACAAACCATTCGTTTCATCCTCACCATCATAGGGAGCAGCACCATAATAAGCCTGAAGGCCTGAACCAGATTCACCACTACGAGTGAAAAGGCTGTAATAGTGAGGAGACACAAGCATGGTGGCACCGAAATAATCACCAATATTATTGTTGGCAAGAACACAAATGCCCTGGCTGTCTGTAAGCGAGCCATTATAATATTGTTCAGGATAAGAGAGATTCTTATATGATACTTTCGGAGCTTCGGGAGATTCATAACGAATGTATGAAATGGTAAGATCAGTATCATTGGTAGTTTCTGTTGTATAGTCTCCTACACTGGAATCATAATATTCCACAGTCCAAGTAGGTGTAGTGGCCATATTGGATACATTCTCGAAGGTATATTCCATCCAAGGACGAAGCACAAGAGGATTGTAATAATAAAATCCACTGCTTACATATTCGGGGCATATACCAGTACCCCAGAACTGTCCGGCCGGGCGCTTCCACTGAACGTTGAGAGAAGCCGTTTTGTTTGATTTAGAAACAGAATTAGAGCCATCGTTGATTGACATAGGCTTCATGTCAGCCTTCGACAAATTATTGGCTGCTTTCATTTCCATATTGTTGACAACCTGCGTCTTTGGAGCGCTTTGGTGGGTATCAGCCATAGCGGAAAGACAGAGGGCAACACCAGCACAAAGTAGTAATTGTCTTACCATAAGATTTTTGATTTATGCAGAGACCCCGATGGGGTCTCTGCTGATTAATTATTTAGAGGATAGTTTTTTAAGTGATTAATTAAAATTTATTTCGCTACAGTCATCAACAAAGTCCCGATGCCAAGATTTAAAGTAACCGTCTTCGGACCGCAATCGCTTGAAGAGGTGTAGCTATAAGCTGAGGCTGAGAGCAGATTGAAGATATTCTGGAGTTCGGAGTAAGCATTTAATGCAAGCTGCGAATTATTGTCGCACGGATCTCCGAAAGTGATTTTTACACCATTGTCAGCATCAGCAAAAGATACATAAAACCTGTCGGTCTCATAACTTTTGGATCCTGTTCGGATATAGAATCTCGCCAGATAAGAGCCCGAAGCTACATCGTAATCAAACGAGAAGTCATTCAGGGCTGCAGACTTGTAATTGTATAGTGTCTTCAATTGCTCGGTGAAAGCATCGAAAGCATCCTTTACATCACCCGTAAGATTCTTGAGATCCACTTTCCAGTTGCAATGGTTTAAGTTTATAATGTCCTCGAAAGAGCCGGCAGATAGGACGGCACTTTCATTATCAACAAGCTGAAGGGTATAATTGTTCACGAACTTAAATTCCGACATGGTTTTTTCCTCTCCGGCGGCATTAACATACTCAAGAGGAGTCATGAACCGGATTCCTGAGTCTGTAATAATGAAGTTCCCGCTTCGGGTCTGGTCGACAGCATCACCGGCTTCGGGGTAAATGCTGAGGACACCGGAATAAGCATTCTGCACGATGAACCTCTCGCCGGTTTCATCAGTAAAAAGGATATTGGGGACTTCGCTGCAGAAAAGATTCGATTCAAGCTGCTTGTAATCGTCCATATAAGCCTGCACGTCGATTGAAGGATCGAGGCGGCGAAGATATTGGTTGATCATACGCTTCTTGCCAAGGAGACGAACAGTATTGTGATCATCGGAAACCGACATGACCTGGAATTCATAGTCGCCTTCATGACCATATCCTGTTTCATCGATGTCACCGCTGTCGCCAGATGGGGCATCTGTGCCAGTGATATTAGCCGGGTCGGAGAAGATGTGGAAAAGCTTGTTGTAAGAATTGAAAGTAAGCACCGGGCCATTGTCGGCAATCATTTTCCAGAGAGAAGTTTCCTGTTGGAAAGTGCCGCCAATCCACTTGTGATTAGCGGAGACTTCGACGGAGCCATTAGAATCGAACTTCATCACAAAGAGATATCCAGGTTCCTCGCTATTGGAGAAATATTCAAAAGCCCAGAGGCCACCATTTTCTGTAAGAACCTCAGAATAGTCCTTTTTGTATTGTTCGAGACGCTCAGCTGCCGACTGATCGAAGATTTCGTCTTCGGTGTTAGAGCAAGCTGTGAGAGTCAGAGCAGCAAGGGCTGCGATATATATATTTCTTCTCATTACTACTTAGGAGTTAAGAGTTAAGAGTTAGGAGTTAGGAGTTTGGGACTTCAATTGATTCAATTTCCAGACGGAGGGCGTCGATATCGAAGTCCTGCTGACGACGCTGCACGATGGAACGGAGATCATCGAAAGAAAGTTTCCATTGGTCAGTGAACCAGTTGCGTGCGATAGACTGCTTGGTCTTTATCACATCATAACCATCCACATTATCCTTATCCTCAACCGGATAAATATCATAGGTCTTGCTCAAATCCTCAAGATAATCCTCCACTTCCTGTACCGAAGTCAGATATTCGCCACGGAGGCCGACAAGTCCGGCACGATAGTCGCCGTAGGCTCTTTCCATGGAATAAAGGAAATATTTGATAGACTCTGGATTTGAAGGATCCTCATAGTAATAATAGCAATAATAGTCGGCATCCTCATCCTCAAGTTCGCCATCGGCCTTGTCGGAACCGGTGGTCCAACCGCGCTGAGCCATCCAAAGGATAAGATCCATCTGTTCATCGGTGCGGGTCAGATAGTTGGCGATCGTCTCGGCAAAGTCCTCACGCGCCTGAGAAGAGGCGTAGGGGGTGACAAAGCCAAGAGACGCCACATAACCCGGCTGCTTTGACTGCCAAGAGCCTTCATCGTATCGACCAGTGGAAAGAAGATTGAAGTCAGTAGGATAAGACTTTGTCTGGTGAAGGATATGAGCAAACTCATGGTGCATTGTGCGGAAATAATACTCATTGAGCATATTTATGTCGCTAATATCCATTTCGTTGACTTTGAAAAGAGTCACCTTTAGTCCACCTTCAGCGAGACCAAGTGTTTCAGTGCCGGAGTTAGGGTTGTAGGCCGGGGAGCCAACGAGATGAAGGATACGCGGGCCATAGCTCTTGATGAAGTCCTTACTCTGGTATGCTTCCTCGTAAGAATCATACCAAAGGTATTTTGTAAGCAAAGCAAGATCCATAGCATTATCGAGAGTGGCCGGCACAAGATTATAGTCCATATCTGCCTCGACGTCTTCCATTAGATATTTGAAGTCGACGTTGTAGACATCGCGGAAATTATCGTTGAGCCACTTATCGAACTTATAGGTATATGAATTGGGATCAGGCTCATCGCTCACCTCGGGGAAGATAGTCGGTCCGAGTTCATCATTGGAGCAAGCCGCCAGCATAGGGAGAAGAGCAAAAGCGGCAATATATTTTAGACATTTCATATTGGTCATGAACATTAGAATTAACTATTTAGAAATCAATAAACCCTTACGTTGGCGTCTTTAGGCTCAACGGTGAGGTCATCGTTGCTAAGACGAGGGTTAGCCTGGATGCCAGCGGCTTGAATTTCGGCAGGGATCTGCATAGCCTTTCTTGGGTCGAAGATTGCGAGATGATCGACTTCATCCTTGCCAATCTTACGGTCGAATTCAAGGCCAAGACGCTTGATGTCGAACCAACGCATACCGGTATGGATCTGCTCAATGCGGCGGAAATGCTGAATGCACTGAAGGACAGCGATATCATCATCGGTGCCGATTGACCAATTTGAAGGACAGATCTGATCGATATTGATAGTTTTTGCAATACCATATCCAGGATCCTTATCAACATAGAACTTGCGGATATTACTGATTGTGAGATCCACGAAGCGGTCTTCGTCGCCTTCAGCGGATGGACATTTTCTACGTGCTTTTTCCCAGATAGAGAGGTCATCGACGGCACCCTGAGTGTAACCAAGGAAAAGCTTTGCCTCGGCTCTGGTGAGAAGGACCTCTTCACCAGTGAACTCGGATTTAGTCACATGAGCATACCCGATGCCGGCAAGTTTGTCGGTATATTCGAACTGTTCTGAAATGTTGCCTGCATAATAGTATCCATATTCCGCTTTGCTGTTGACACCACAAGCACCATTGAAACAAGGATGCATAGTGAACGTGGACCCCTTACCACTTGTCAGACGCCACTGGAAACTGCTCCAAGCGGGGCTTGAGCCGTGGATGGTAGAGTTAAGAGCATCACGAATGACGGCAAAACGTCTGCCGCCGGCGAAATGGCGGAATGCGGTGGAGTAAGTAGGAATCAACATAAAGTTTCGGGCCTTATCGGTGCCCTGAGCAAACAGACCGAAGTCAGAAATGTAATAGAAATTGCCCAGATTCTCGAATATGTTCGACATATACTGACTTGCATCTACGTCAGCGCCACCAAAAGCAGCGTTGCAGTGTTCGAGACACTTGTCGTATTCGCGCGTAATCAGGTAGAAACGGGCAGCGTATGCATCGGCTGCTGTCTTATTGAAATGATATTTTGGGACAGTATAGATACTGTTGTCAATAAGTTCGATACCCTCTTCGAGATCTTTGCGGACATTGTCGTAGGTTTCTTTTAGAGTACCACGGAGATAATTTGGTTTAACCGTAGTCTCGGGCGCCTTGATATAAGGAATTCCAAGTTGCGTCTCATTGTAGGCGTCACCGCCGTAGGGCATACAGAAAACCTGAGCAAGGATGAAATGGCAATAGCTACGGATAAGGAGAGCTTCGCCCTTTATAGCCAATTGTGTTGCATCAAGTTCACCTTCTGCGGCCCAGTTGTCAAGGACCTCAAGCACAGCGTTAGCTCCCGCAATAGCGTTGTAGTGACATTCCCAGATGGCAGAAGGGCTATCGTTGTCGGTATTACTTACGCAGACATCCCAACGGAACATTTCCTCATCGCCACGGTCGTAGGGCGAAAGGTTATAACGAAGACCATCCTCATCGGGAGCATTATTATCCTCCATGTTGTCGGACATAATTTCACAAGGCCACGCATAGTTTTGTTGCGGATAGGAAGATACGAGCAGCAACCGAAGTTTTTCGGTGGAGTCGAGTTCTACCCGGGAGTCGGTCGGGGTGTCGAGGAAGTCGCTACCGCAGGAATTGAGACCCAAAACAGCAGCCACCGAAAGCGTATATAATATATTTCTTGTTTTCATTTTCTTAAATTATATTAGAATCCGACACGGAGTGTGAAAGTGAACTGTTTGGGGTTCGGGGAAGCCACACCACCGGAATTGAAGAACTCAGGATCCTGACCATTGAGTTTCTTATCCGCGTAAATCAGGAATGAGTTGGTAGCGGCAAACTTGAGAGAAGCGTTGCTGATACGCAGGGCCCTATTCCAAGAGTCAGGGAACTGATACTGGAGCGAAATTTCCTTCATGCGAATAAAGTCACCTTTAGCGACACGCTCCGTGGAGTAGTTGTAGGCATTGTAAGCGTATGAGAGGTACGGGTCGTTGTCATACTGACGGAGCGACGCAATAGTCGGCACATTGGTGTAGAGTTCGTCGCCGGAAGCCACCCAACGGTTGATGAAGTCCTTTGTCATGGCAGTGACATCGGAGTAAGCCGCAGCAAACACGGGGTCAAGACGAAGTTTATTGCCAAAAGCGTATGTCATGAAGACATTAAGACTCCAGTTCTTGTAGGTAAATGTGTTACCGAAACCGCCAGTGTAAGGAGGATCTACAGGACCTTCATAAACAAGGTGATCAAGGGCTTCCCATTCCTGGAAGTTGATGTCGGAAGTAGTCACCTCGCCTTTTTCATTGATGAACTGCGGGATACCATCTTCAGTAAGGCCAACGAAAGGAATAGAGAAGATGGCACGAACGGGATACCCTTCAACAGCGAAACCGGTGCCTTGCACGAGGTCAACCACACGGGAACGAGAAGTCAGTTCGGTGATGGTATTTTTCGCGTAGGAGAAAGTAAGGTCAGTGCTCCAACTGAAGTTGGGGAGTTGGATATTGTGGGTAGAGATGGTGAACTCAACTCCGTGAGAAGCCATCGAAGCGACATTGGCGTATTTCATGATTTCACCACCGACACCCTGCGTATAGATACGTCCGATAAGGTCGTAGTTGTTACGGGTATACCAGTCGAAAACGACATTGATTCTGTTGTTGATGAAACCGAGGTCGGCGCCAACGTTAAACTCATGCTTTTTCTCGTATGTAAGTTCGCCATTAGCAAGCTGGCTGAGGAGCAGAGCCTGCTCATAAGCGTTTGTGTCCTGCTTCCATGGGCGGGAAGGATAATACACTGCAGAGGCATTAGATACGCTTTCAAGACCGGAGTCAGCAGTCAGAGAGTAAGACACGCGGAGTTTAGCAGTAGCGAGGACAGGATTAGCAAACCATGATTCAGAGTCTGCATTCCATGATCCAGAAACGTTCCAAGTAGGCAACCAACGAGAGTCAGTGTTTTTACCAAGTTTGTTGGTGCCTTCATAACGAATAGTACCGTTGATGATGTACCGATTGTCGTACATGAAGCTTGCGGTACCGAAGTAAGCCATCAAACGGTTGGTAGAAGGAGTATATGAATAATAGTTCATATTCTCCTCGTTCATCTGCTTGAAAAGTTTCCAATCGGTGAAAGGGATATTACCATTATTATAGCATATACCCCAACCTTCATAGTTTTCATAAAGGCGGTCAACTTTCTGGGCCTCCATACCGGCGAGAGCGTTTACACGATATTTGCCAACGAAGTCGCGGTCGTAGGTGGCAGTTGCACGGAAGTCCCACTGGCTAAGAGCATTCTGGCGATGCTTGATGATACCGCCGTTAGGGAGGACCGAAACAGGGAGAGAGTTAGGATCATCGGGGTCAGTGTAGAGATAAGGGTTGGAAGCACGGATTGTAGCATCTTCGGGGTCAACACCGGCGCGATAAGCCATAGCCTGGTTAGACTCATCCTTAATGTAGTGGTTGGTATTTGCGGCGCTACGACGGAAACTACCGAGGGCCATAAGAGTGAGTCCGGTGACAGGTTTCCAAGTGATTTCGCCCTGGAACTTGACATCAGTCAGGTTTACCTCCATAAAGTTATTCTCGAGTTCGTTGAAGATATTGAAATCAGCATAGTTTCTGGTGAGAATAGCGTTGGGGTCAGTAGTACGCGAAGTATTTAGCGCGTAGGAGTAAGGGTTGATGTCGAAAGAACGGTTTACTGCGCCAGAGACCACATCGACCTCCTGAGAAAGAGTGCCCGGGGCTTTCTGATGGCGGTAGCTATCGGAGGTAAGAAGTTTGACCTTAAGAGTTCGGGAGAGATTATAAGAAGCGTTAGCATTGAAAGTATAGCGAGATACGTCGGAAGACTTATACCAGCCATCATCTTTCATATAAGAGAAAGAAGTATAGAACTGCCCCTTGTCAGTACCGCCGGAGATGCTGACAGCATGGTTCATCATAATGTTGTTGTTAAACAACAAGTCGAACCAATCAGTATTTCTCATTTCCGCCTCACGGAGGTAAGCGTTTTTAGCAGATTGCGTATTAGGAAGTCCAAATTCACCTTTAGTGGCATCGTAGGTGTTAATGAGTTTATACATGTTACCATAAACGCCCGATGTTGAGGCCTTAGCAAGGGAAGCGAAAGAGAGCCAACCCTTTTCTTCCATTTCCTTGTTGATGCCCATCTGCTCCTGAGAGTTAGCGATGTTGAAGTTTCGATAATTAGGCTTCATACGGTAAGTGAACTCACCGGTATAGTTGATAGAGGTATGACCGGAGCGACCCTGTTTTGTGGTCACGACAATCACGCCCGCCATAGCGCGTGCGCCATAAATAGAAGTAGCCGAACCGTCCTTTAGGATTTGGAAAGACTCGATGTCGTCGGCATTAAGGCCAGCGATAGCAGAAGCGATAAGCGTCTCAGCGTCACCGGACGAGAGGTCGTCGGCAGAGATTTCGACGTTATCCTCAAGAATAACGCCATCGACCACCCAAAGGGGTTTGTTAGTACCATATATAGAAGTAGCGCCACGCACACGAATCTTCGGGGCGGTACCAAAAGTACCGGAAACGTTCTGAACGGAGACACCGGCGGCACGTCCCTCGAGAGAACGGGAGATATCAGCAACGCCAGTTAGGCGACTCTTTTCAGCATCAATTTTAGTTGAAGAACCGGTGAAGAGACGACGATCGACGGTACCCATACCGGTAACGACGATTTCGCTGAGTTGCTGGGCATCAGAAACGAGTTCGATATTCATCGGTTTTTCAGACACCTTTACCTCAGCGGTACGGTAACCAACGTAAGTGACTTGAAGTATGGATTTGGCATTAGGGGCAGTGATTTTGAAATCACCATCCATGCCAGTAGCGACGGCGGTTTTTGGCTTACCCTTAATCATAACCGTCGCGCCGATAGCCGGCTCACCGTTTTCGTCCTGAAGAGTGACGACACCGGTAACAACTATGTCGGCGTATGCTCCCAGTACAGCAAAGATACTGATAGCGAGAAGAACAAATTGTTTTTTCATTGCACGTTCCGAAATGCGGTTCTTAAAATGATAGATCGGAATCACGGGAATTAAAAGCAAGTGAAAACCGGTCTTTATAAAATTCAAGATGCAAAGGTACAAAAAAAAATTGTAACTTTTGCATAAATGCAGAGATTTTTAGTTAAAAACGGAGAAAAATATGTTAAAAAAAACATACTTGAGAAAAGCGAAAATGTTAAAAATATGGCAAAATGACAAAATGAGCCAAGAGTATTAGCAAATAATGGCTAAAAGAGAAGAACAGCAGGTGCTAAATGAAATATTTTATAACAATTTGCCAATGATTCAACTTTCGCAAGCGACAACTGAACTTTACCCCCGGCTAAAGACAGGGGTTTTCTAACAAATCAGGCCTCCGGCCTGAGACGTAGAAATGCACATTTATTTAGTGCACGAGCTATAAATTCATAAATCGATCTTGCAAAACATATAAAAATCAAAGCATTGCGGCAACATGCCGTTCCAATACGGAACGGATGAATGCATTAATAGACATTCCAGCCTTTTTTGCCATTGCCGTCACATTCATCTGAAGATCGGGAGAAAGCTCCAAATCCATTTTGCCAGTAAAGCTCTTTTCAGGAACTATTCCTTCATCTTGACAAAAGTCGATATAGTCATCAACGGCCTCCTTAAAAGCATTTTTCAATCCCACGACAGACTCACCTTCATAATTAACCAATGCACCTATTCCTTCAATCTTCCCAAAAAAGACATTGTCAGCTTCGCTAAAATCTACTGATCCTATGTAATCCTTGTATTTTAATGTATTCATAAATCTCCACTTTCTCTTAATTGATTTAATATTTGCTTGAGTGCATATTCTTTTATAATATTATCAGGATGCGGTCTATGAAGCATAACAGGCTTACGCTCCTTACGTTTATATATAACACGCGAGCCACTGGTTTTTCCTTTATTTTCCAATGAATATCCCAAGATTGTCAAAAGACGATTCAACTCATCCCAAGTGAAATCACCTGGGAGAGACAAAAATCGTGCAATAAGTTTATCTTTTGAACTCATTTACCTAAAAAAATCCTAAGGAGTAATGAGGATTAGCGGACGAGGACTTTGGCGGTTGAGGACCCACTGACCACGAGGTAGATGCCCGGGGCGAGGTTCTCGTTGCGGAGCTGCTGGCCTGAAAGATTGAATATCAGAGCATTTTCCGGGGCTATCACACAACCTATACCACCTTTAATCACGATATCACCAGCTATCACTTCACCAACGGCATCAACTTCCCCACCGGCCAAATCGAGTTCTGAGGGTTTGAAGGTGATTGTGTTGGATTTTTCAGAAGAAGGCATACCACCGACTACACACCTTACAAAAGCCTCCATCTCGAGTTTCCAGTAAACATTAGACATAGTGTTGGTAGATACAGAAGTAACATTTCCAACATCTTTAGCATCAAAGCCATCTACGACTTTGCCAGAAGTAGTTGTGATAGTGACCAGGTAAGAATCGACACCATCAACCGGATCCCATTCGAGGGTGAAAGAGCGGGATCCATCGGCGGCCGCGAGAGGATTGTCGTGAAGGACAGTGCTTACTGAAGGTTGAGTAAGCATATTATAGTCGAAAGAAGCAGTCATCGACTCATGATCATAAGAGATGTCGCTAATGACAGGAGACACCCAGAAAGAATAAGACTTGCTTGGGGTCAGTTCCACGGCGGCACCGGGATAAATTGCACCATCCTCAAAGATGGGATTATTCGAACCATTGGCATAAACGATCTCGACATTGGAGCCACTTGAGGAATTGACGGAGTTGCTGGTCCAGACACTTTTCTTGTAGTTTATACGCCATACCATAAGACCAGAGTTGGGGAAACAGGCATCCCACTTGGAATTGTCTCTTGATTCGAGCACGAAATATTCCGACTGGAAAGTAGTACCGGAAGAAGAAGCTGGGATTCTGATTCTGACAGCAGTAGGAGTTTCGGTATTTCCGAGGGCCACGAGGTCATAGTGGGTAGCATCTTCGGCAGTTGTGAATTCGAGCCAATGGCACACCCATTGCTCATAAGCTGAATAAAGAGGGGGCGCACAGCCTTCGAAGTTGTAACTTCCCTGATCCATGACATCCCATTGACCGGGAGTCACCACACCACCAGAATATTCGGTGTCGTAGAGGTCAGGGAGACCCAAGACATGACCATATTCATGGCAGAAAGCTCCGATACCATCAACCCATGGAGTTGAACCATCGTTCCAAGGATACCGATTGGTCTGAGGATTCCAACCTTTAAGTTCGTTGGCGCAAGCATATGGGCCGACCTTAATTCCATCAAATTTAAGTTGATTAGCACCATACCAATTGACAAGATATTGGTAATCATATTGATGCGGCCAGATAGTATCAGTATTAGAGTCGGCGCTGCCGTAGCCCGCATAATATATAAATACAGTGTCGAGAGTACCGTCCTCGTCGAAATCATAATCGGCAAGATTCAGTTCGCCAGATTCATGGAGTTGCGTTATAGCCTCCTCGATGAGGAGAGCCATGTTTCCAGAGTCACTATCTTCAAAATAGTCGGCGTTTTTACTGACCTTTACAGGACCATATACATCAAACTGCGGAGTGTACAGACCGTTGGAAGCATCGGTGTAATAATCGAGAGCAGAACCCATTCCACCATAGTCGGAGAAGCCGGGTTCGTTGAGTTGGCGAGAGAAATAATCCTTAGGGTCATCGACATAAAACTCGACATCCTGGAATTCGACGAGAACGACGAGAGAACGAGTAGCATTGCCGATTGTCGGGTAGTTAGACCGTCCATCGGAATTAAGATTTGCCATCCGCTGCATAGAGGTCTCAGTGCTAAAAGACGAGACACCGGGGACATAGTTGTAGAAAGCCGGATTAGCAATAGCGGCCTCGGCCTCAGAGCGCATCAAAGCCACATTATCCTTATTGAACTCAAGGGCTACACCATTTCTTATTGCGTTGACATAAAAACCATTGTCGTTTTTCTCGATGATGGAATTGCAATCGACGTCAGTCATGAAATGGAAACGTTCGTCGCCATGAACACGGACTTCAACGACAGAGCCATCAGGATTAACGACAGGACGAGGACGCGGGTCGGCGGGGATCGCCCATATAAAAGAGGGAACTGCGAAAGCAACCGCAGT
Source organism: uncultured Sangeribacter sp. (assembly GCA_964388725.1). GTDB lineage: Bacteria > Bacteroidota > Bacteroidia > Bacteroidales > Muribaculaceae > Lepagella. The sequence goes on from CAYMBR010000003.1 coordinate 35,310, forward strand.
TGCAAAGAGTTTCAATTTATTCATAGTAATACGTATTACAGTCAATTCGAAAAAGGCCTCCTGCATTGGGGAGGCCAAGAAGATTAGATTGTTGCCTTACCAAGATTCGAACTTGGACAAACAGAACCAAAATCTGGTGTGCTACCATTACACCATAAGGCAATCCTATTCTACAGGGATGAGTCCCTTATAGCGAGTGCAAAATTAATAAAAAAAATTCAATCCTCCAAAAAAACTTGGAGGATTTAAAAAAAATTTACGGAATTTGGCATAAAAATATCCCGATTACGCTTGAGCACTCTTGATTACTCTTGATTACTCTTGATTACTCTTGGGAATAATTTATAGAAGTGTCAGAAGCGGTCGAGAACGGTCAGGAGGAGTTGGCGTACGCGAGGCTTATAGTCGGTATTGGCTTTAGAGGCGCGACGCTCGGCTATGATGCAGCAAACAGTCATAGCGCGATGGCCAAGCATACGGGCCATGCCTGAAAGACAGCCAGATTCCATCTCGAAGTTAGTTACCGGGCGACCATTGTAGCGAAAACTTTCGATTTTGGTGTTAAGGTCAGGGTCGGCAAGAGGGAGACGCACACGGCGTCCCTGTGGGGCATAGAAACCTACAGCAGAGATTGTGAAGCCTCGCACCATGTCATCACGACCAATTCGAGCAACAAGTTCGGGGTCGGCATCAACGGTGTAAGGGGCGGCCCAGGTTTTGAGCCAGCCAGTATGACGAGTGAACTCGCGCTCGAAATCGAGGTCACAGACCTCATCGCGCATCTTATAATAGTTAAGGATTCCATCCGTGCCAGTAGCTTTTTCAGCAATCACGAAGTCACCAATGTGGAGATCATCCTGTAGAGATCCAGAAGTACCCACACGCACAAGGTTTAGGGTGCGATGTTCCGGTTTCACCTCACGGGTTTTAAAATCGATATTGGCGAGGGCATCAAGTTCAGTGACCACTATTTCGATATTGTCAGAGCCAATGCCATGGGAAATACAGAGCACGTCCTTGCCCTTATATTTTCCGGCAATTGCGTGAAACTCACGCGATTGGACATCATAGTCGATAGAGTCGAAAAATTCAGCGACCATGGATACGCGGCCAGGGTCACCCACCATCAGAATGTTGTCGCGGAGTTGGTCTGGGCGAAGATGGATGTGGAAAGCGGAGCCATCATCATTGATTATAAGTTCAGAAGGGGAAATCATATTTTATTTAGGGGTTATGGTTGACGTAACCTCCGCAATGCTTGCGGAGCACAGTAACAAATATCACAGAGGATACCCAAATATCACAGAGGATACTCGCGTATCAGAAAGAGAAGCCACCAGAGAGAGAAAAAAACAGGTGGGTATAAGTATAACAATTTTGACGGGAGTTGTTATTATTGTATGGGAATAAATTTGAAAATGCAATTGACAATGATAGACGAAATGCTTGAGAAAGCCATCGAAATCGAGGGGCTTATAAGAATAGTGCGGGATGGGGAACCTACGGAGGAGGTTTACGGGCTTCTGAAGAGAAAGGTAAAGGAGCTATTAGAGGACTTAGAACCAGGGGGCCGGGAGACCAGGGGGCCAGAGGGACAGGGGGGTAGAGTACCCATGGGACAAGAAATTGGGGAGATGCCGGAAGCGGCGGTAGAGATGGAGGAAGAAGCGGATGCGATGATGGGATTTGCCGAAGAAGAAGAAACCGAAGCCGAGGGGAAAGATGCTGATGAAGAAAGAACTTCCGATGAGGATGACATAATGCTATTCTTAGATGAAGAGGAATCAGGGGGAACGGAAAAGGATACAATAGATAAAACCAAGATTGCATCATCCATTGGTGACCGACAAATCCACGATATCAAGAATACGGGCAATCTGAAATCGTATTTTTCGCTGAATGACAGGTTTTTATACTCCAGAGAACTGTTTAACAACAATATGAAGGCGTTTGACTCCACGTTGAAGTCGCTTGAGGGGGTGAAGGATTTTTCGGTTATAGAAGACTATTTCTATAATGAGTTGGACTGGGACAGGGAGAACCCGACAGTGAAGTCATTTATGGAAAAACTTAGGGACAATGCACAATGCACAATGCGCAATTAAAAACACTAAAATAATACATAATAACCAATAATTCATTATGCTATATATAGTGCCGACACCTGTTGGGAATCTTGAGGATATGACGATACGTGCTGTCAGAACACTTAAAGAGGTGGATCTAATATTGGCAGAGGACACACGCACAAGCAGTGTGCTTCTTAAGCATTTCGACATTCACACGCCAATGCAGAGTCATCATAAATTCAATGAGCACAGTACAGTCAAGCCTCTTGTGGAGAGATTGGAAGGAGGAGAGAACATCGCGCTAATCTCAGATGCGGGGACACCGGGTATTTCCGACCCTGGGTTTATGCTCGCGAGGGAATGTCGCAGAGCTGGAGTTGAGGTTACGGTGCTACCCGGAGCTACAGCGTTTGTGCCGGCACTCGTAGGGAGCGGGTTGCCATGCGACAGGTTTGTGTTTGAGGGTTTTCTGCCACCAAAGAAAGGAAGAGCGACACGAATGACGAAGTTGGCGCAAGAAGACCGGAGTGTGATAATCTATGAAAGTCCACTCAGACTTGCACGGACATTGAGACAGCTATGTGAATATTTCGGAGATGAAAGGCCGGCGTGCGTGGCAAGAGAGATTTCAAAACTTCATGAGACATACCATGAGGGGACGCTTAAAGAATTGTCGGAGTATTTTCAATCGAACCAAGCCAAGGGTGAGATTGTTGTAATCATTGGAGACAATGACACAGATATTTCTCCAAAGAGGACAATGGAGCCAGGGGATAAGGGGATTAAAGAACCACTATAAAAATAATAACCACTATAAAAAGGAAAGACTATGAAAAAATTAATTCCGATCTGCGCAATTGCAGCGATTACGCTTGCAGGATGCTCAGGACACAACAGCAAACCAGAGGTAGATTCGCTAACAATCGTCACAGCACAATACGAGGAGGCATCCTCCTTCAATGACTCGCTCCTGCTACTCATGGGCGACATCTATGAAGGGCTTGACTCCATCAACATGCAGGAGGGTCTACTATATAACACACCTAACATGGGAGATGGAGTTGACCGCCGAGCCGTGATACGCCAGAATCTTGCCGGAATCAAGGAAAGACTACAGCAAAACCGCGACATGCTATCGAAGATGCAAGCGAAGCTTGACAACAGCACTAGCAACAATTCAGTTCTGAAAAAGACGATAGCAGAGCTGCAGACACGTATCGACCAGCAGGAGCAGAAGATAGCGGAGCTTAACGGCCAACTCGAAAGTGCCAACCTCCAGATAGCCGACCTCAATGACCAGGTTACCCAGGGACAGCAGGATCTGGCTACCGAGACAGAGGCAAGAGAAAAGGCACAGGCAGAGACACTTGCAGCGGAAGCGCTTGCCAATAAAGTATATTACGCAATCGGCACCAATAAGGAATTGAAGCAAAATGGACTTCTTGAGAAGAAATTCTTAGGAGCGACTAAAGTGATGCAGGGCGATGATGTCAACATGAACTATTTCAAAGCAGCCGACAAACGCGAGTTGAGCATGATCAACACCGGAGGGAAGAATGTTAAGATCTGGAACAACGTACCCGATGGAAGCTACGAAATCATAGACAACGGCAGTGGCACACAGACTGTAAAGATTACGAATCCGGCACAGTTCTGGAGCAGAAGCCTCTATCTGATCATACAGATCGACTGATATAAGTTGTCATCGTTGTCATCGTTGTCGTCGTTTTCATCGTTTTCACAGTTATATCGGTGGAATTTGGCATCAACAATGACATAAGAATCCATAAGACGAAAACGATGAAAACGTTGAAAACACTAACTATATGTGCTGCCATGGCCACAGAGGCTGTGGCAGCCATTTCCGTAGATAAGATAGACCCGCCCTATTGGTGGGTCGGGATGCACGACACCACGTTGCAACTCCAGATACAAGGTGCCAACATCAAGAATGCGGAATTCACAGTAGATTATCCGGGAGTCAGGATTGACTCAGTGGCCCGACTTGACGGAAGCGACAACTGGCAGTATGTATATCTCAACATCAGTCCAGAGACCAAACCGGGCATCATGAAACTGAGATGGACATCTGACGGCAAGACCCTGACACGCGACTTTCAACTGAAGGAACGCCGTGAGATGCGCGGAGCACAGGGTTTTTCGGCAGCAGATGTGCTATATATGATAATGCCCGACAGGTTTGCATCGAGCGGCAAGAAGCATGCTGGAGAAAAAACGCTGAAAAATCAATCGGTAATAGACCGCAACAATCCCAATGCGCGTCATGGAGGCGACCTTAAGGGGATTGCCAATCATATAGACTATATAGACTCACTTGGGGTCACAGCAGTATGGCTTAATCCTGTATTGGAGAATGATATGCCAAAGGGCAGTTACCATGGATATGCCACCACGGACTACTATCGAGTGGATCCGCGTTTCGGAAGCAATGAGGAATATGCCCAACTAAATGACACACTCCACGACAGGGGAATAAAAATGGTTATGGACATGATCTTCAACCATTCGGGCAGTCATCATCCATGGGCACTTGACCCACCGGCAAGCAACTGGTTTAACCATCAGGGAGACTTCCAGCAGACCAACTACCGGCTGAGCACCATCACAGACCCCTACGCATCGGAATATGACAAGGATCTGACGGTGAACGGATGGTTTGTGGAGGAGATGCCAGACCTCAACCAGAAGAACGAGCATCTGATGAAATATCTCATCCAAAACTCGATATTCTGGGTTGAGGATGCACAGATCGACGGCATAAGGATGGACACATATCCCTACGCAGACATGGTTGAGATGGGGAAATGGATTGATGCAGTGAAGGCAGAATATCCGGATTTCAACATAGTGGGAGAATGCTGGTATGGCAGTCCGGCCGGAGAGCAGTTCTGGCAAACAGGATCAGCGATAGCCGCCGCCAAGGGAATCGACACACGGCTTCCCGTGGTGATGGACTTTCCACTGAGCATACTTTGCGCCGACCTTAAGCCTTTTAAGGTAGATTCCCAGGCATGGGACGGCATCAATGAAGTGTATGACCATTTTGCACTTGACTATGTCTATGCCAACCCGATGAACGTGTTGCGATTCCTTGACAACCACGACACTGACCGCTTTATTCTTGAGATGCCGGAAAATCTCGATGCATGGAAGCAAGCGGTGGCATTGCTATTGACAGTGCCAGGCATCCCCCAGCTTTATTATGGGACCGAGCTGCTGATGAACGGCAGCAAGGAAAAATCCGATGGATTTGTGAGGCGCGATATGCCGGGAGGATTCAAAGGGGACAAAGAGAATCAATTTACGGCAGAAGGAAGGAGCAAGCTTCAAAATGAGGCCTACGACTTCATATCGACCATCAACCAATGGAGAAAGACATCGGATGCCATTGGGAAGGGGGAGATGAAACACTTCATGCCCACCAATGGAGTCTATCTCTACCGTCGCAAATATGGTCGGGAGGAAGTGATAGTGATTCTCAACGGGAAGGACGAAGACCTTGAGCTTGACATGAGCCGATATGCGGAGATTATCCCTGAAGGAGCCGAATACACCAACATACTGAATGGGGAAAAGGCGATACTCAGGGAAGGAGACAATCCGTTGAAACTCAAATCGAAAGGGACTTGGGTGTATGAATTGAGAATTCAGAATTGAGAATTATGAGGACCGGGAAATTTATAATTGGGATTGTGCTTTTGATGCTGGCAGTGGGATGCAAACCGACAGAGAAAGGATATCAGCAGGCGTATGACGCAGCGAAGGCAAAGCGGGAATATGTGGATCCGGATGCAGAGTTGCTGACGGGAGGCCACAAACTTCTTGATGAGAACTCCACCAACTGGGTAGCACTTGGCACCGACACGCTTCAGCTACAACATTTCCATCTGAAGCCGGAAAATGGCGAGGCATGGCCACAAACGGGACCATACCGCCTTGCCGTTGCGATGTTCAAGATGAACACCAATTCTTCGTCAATGCTTAACGACATAAAGAAAGGGAATCTGACACCGATAGCGGCCACCGATGGGAAAGACCGACATTTCATCATAGCCGGAAGTGCGACAACAGCAGACTCCTTATCGCAGGTGCTGGCGACATTCCGGAAAGAGAATCCGGGATTCAGGCATATCGGATTGACACCGGAGGAGCCGATTGTGGTGGTGAGCAGATAAGGACAGGGGCTGTAAGCCCCTGACACAGGAGGGGAACCGACGATTGATAAGAATTAGCGAGGGAAATCCGGGGAAATCAAGAAAAATTTTATTAACTTTGCAGAATAAAGAAAATAAAAGACTAAATAAATGGGAAAAGTTGTTATCATAGGTGCCGGAGGCGTAGGATCTGTAGTTGCGCATAAATGTGCGCAGCATCCGGAGGTATTCACGGAGATTGTGATAGCATCGCGCACGAAATCGAAATGCGATGCTCTTGCAGCAAAAATCGGAGCGAAAAACGTCACCACGGACAGTGTTGATGCAGATGAAGTGGAGCAGATAGTGGAATTATTCAACCGTCACAAACCAGACATCTGCATCAATGTGGCACTCCCCTATCAGGATCTCACCATCATGGAGGCTTGTCTGAAGTGCGGGGTCAACTACCTCGACACCGCCAACTATGAGCCGAAAGATGAGGCGCATTTTGAATACAGCTGGCAGTGGGCATACCGCAAAAGATTTGAGGATGCAGGGCTGACAGCCATCTTAGGGTGCGGCTTTGATCCTGGAGTGAGTGCAGTATTTGTGGCATACGCCGCCAAGCATCACTTTAAGGAGATGCAATATCTCGACATAGTGGATTGCAACGCCGGCAACCATGGCAAAGCCTTCGCGACGAACTTCAATCCGGAAATCAACATCCGCGAGATCACCCAAAAGGGGAAATATTGGGAAGATGGCAAATGGGTTGAGACAGAAAACCTTGAGATCCACAAACCACTCACCTATCCCAACATCGGGGAGAGAGAAAGTTATCTGCTATACCATGAGGAGTTGGAAAGCCTCGTGCAGAACTTCCCGACCATCAAACGAGCCCGCTTCTGGATGACATTCGGACAGGAGTATCTAACTCACCTTAGAGTGATTCAAGATATAGGGATGGCAAGAATCGACCCGGTGATGTATAACGGGCAGGAGATAATCCCCATACAATTCTTAAAGGCGGTGCTTCCCGACCCCGGTTCACTTGGAGAGAACTACACCGGCGAGACATCTATCGGCTGTCGGATCCGAGGCATCGACAAAGAAGGGAAGGAATCCACCTATTACATCTACAACAACTGCTCACATCAGGAAGCATACAAAGAGACTGGTGCACAGGCAGTAAGCTACACCACAGGAGTACCGGCCATGGTAGGGGCAATGATGTTCCTGACGGGCAAATGGGTGAAAGCCGGAGTCCATAATGTAGAGGAATTCGATCCGGATCCATTTTTGGAGACACTTGCCAAGAACGGTCTGCCTTGGCATGTGATAGTGGACCAGGACATTGAGTTGTAATTTTTGAGGGGCTTGAAGCCCATCACACAGGAGGAAAACCGACTATAGTAAAAGATGAAGAAAGGAATAATATGCATGATAATGGCGGCTGCGGTTACGACCGTAGCCGCCTTCTCCGCTTATACCGGAGGGAGCGAGACGAAGAGATATAGTGTTCTGACGAAGAAAGGAGTGGTTGAAGTGATACCCTACAGCAACGATATCTTCCGAATAGTTGAGGGGACAGGTCAGGATACCAAGAGTACTCTTCCAGTCAGTTGGCCGACCACAAGTCAGACCCACTCCTGGACAAACGGTCAGGAATATGTGGTTGAATCACCGACCACAAAAGTGATTGTGGACAAAGAGACTGGAAAAGTATCCTTCTACCGCGCAGATGGCAAGCCACTCCTGACAGAAGCCTACAACGCGACGAAAGACGGAGACGAGCAAACCATAGCCTTCCTCACGCCGGAAGGTGACAATTTCTATGGGGCCGGGGAGAAAGGGCACAGCCTGACACTGAATGGCAGCGACCTATTGCTCTATAACCGAGCCAACTATGGATACGGAGAAGGCGATTCTCGTCTTAACCAGGCCAACATCAATATGCCATACATAGTCAGCGACAGCGGCTATGGCCTACTGATGGACGACTACGCCAAAGCTAAGTTTACAATTGGCAGTGACACAATCACATACCGCACCATATCCACGCATCCACTAAGTTATTACTTCATCAATGGTGACGGCACACTTGCCAGATCGACAGAGAATTTCATGGGCCTTGTCGGCAAGCAACCCCTGCCGCCCTTTTGGACACTTGGCTACATAACGTCAAAGTATGGATACCACAGCGAGAAAGAGGCATCGGGAGCAATCGACACGCTGAAACAGCACGGATATCCGGTGGATGGCATAGTTCTTGACCTCTATTGGTATGGCATAGAAACCGACATGGGAAGACTTGAATGGGACAAAGAGAACTGGCCCAATCACAAGAAGATGCTCGAGGAACTGAATTCCAAGGGAGTACACGTCATCCCCATCCACCAACCCTACATCAACAAGATTGGTGCACTTGACAACTACAATCTACTTGAAAGCCAAGGACTTCTGACGAAGGATGCGAATGGCAAGACGAAGGATGTGACAACATGGGTAGGAGAAGCCGGAATGTTTGACATATCGAATCCGGAGACCCGGGACTGGATGTGGGACAGACTTGCAACCCTCACAGCAGAAGGGCTTTCCGGATGGTGGGGCGATCTTGGAGAGCCAGAGGTTCATCCATCAGAAATAGTGCATGCCAATGGAGAGACAGCTGAAGAATACCATAACTACTATGGCAACGAATGGAGCAAGATGATCTATGAGGGACTGCGACGAGACTTTCCCACTATGCGACCGATGCTTATGATGCGCGGAGGCACCACCGGGCTTCAGCAATACAGCGTATTTCCTTGGACATCAGACGTAGCACGGTCGTGGGAAGGGCTACAGGCACAGAACAAACTGATGCTGAGCAGCGGACTCTCCGGACTTGGATATATGAGCAACGACGTGGGAGGTTTTGCGATTGACAAAGACCATCCCTACGATCCCGAACTCTACGTGAGATGGATTCAGGCCGGGACATTCTCGCCGGTGCTCCGCACGCATGCCCAGGGCAAACCCGAACCATACCACTATCCCAAACAAGAAAGCATCATCAAGAAATTCATTGAGACAAGATACCAGTGGTTGCCCTACAACTACACCCTTGCATACGAGAATGCGACAAAGGGATATCCGCTGATGCGCCAACTCAACTTCAACGGGGAGAATGAAAATGGCAAATATGCGCATATAAGCGATGAGTATCTATGGGGGGAGGAAGTTCTTGTGGCTCCCGTGATGACAAAGGGTGCAACGACACGCAAGGTGGAATTCCCAGGTGGGGAATGGATCGACTGGAACAATCCGCTTAAAACCTACCATGGCGAGACAACGGCCACGGTTGCAGCACCGCTGTCGACACTACCAATGTTTGTACGAGCCGGAAGCTTTATTCCTCAGTATGTGAAAAAGATGAACAATACATCGGAATATGATCCCTCCCAACTGACAGTGAAATATTTCCCAGCGAAGGAATGGACTGAATATGTGATGTTTGACGACAACAGATTGTCGCCCACATCGCTGGAAGACGAGGAATATCAGTTGACCACATTCAGCGGATCCAAACAGGGGAATGACATCTATGTGGAGATATCATCTGAAAGCAGTTATAAGGATATGCCAGCAGTAAGGATGATAACACTGGAGATTATCAATGTAGCGAAGCCAAAGGCTGTTGAGATCAATAGCGAGACAGTCGAAGGATATGGGTATGATGCCTCGAAGAAGACACTGAGCATAGAGGTGGCATACGCATACCGGAATTTAGAATTGAGAATTGAGAATTGAACAACAATAACGCTAACAATATGAGAAGGAGAATAGCAATTTTTGCGATGGTTGGAGCAGGAGCCGTATCGGCATTGGCATGCACCAACCTCATAGCGGGCAAGAAAGCCACATCCGACGGGAGCGTACTTATCACGTATGCCGCAGATTCACATACGCTCTACGGCGACCTATCACACACACCGGCGGCAGTTCATAAAGCTGGAGCAATGCGCAAGATAATGGAATGGGACACAGGCAAGCCACTCGGCGAGATACCACAGCCACACGAGACATACAATGTGGTAGGCAACATGAACGAATATCAGGTAGCAATCGGAGAGACGACATGGGGAGGCCATGAGGAGCTAATGGACACCACGGGTAATGCCATTATAGATTATGGTTCGCTAATCCAAATTGCACTTGAACGCTCAAAGAGTGCATCGGAGGCCATTGACGTAATGACCAATCTGGTAGCAGACTATGGATATGCCTCCGAGGGGGAATCCTTCACCATTGCCGACAAAAACGAAGTTTGGGTGATGGACATGATAGGCAAAGGTGCGGAAAAGGGGGCAGTTTGGATTGCCGTCCGGATACCGGATGATGCCATCTGTGCCCATGCAAATGAGCCCCGCATCCGGCAGGTGGATTTTAAGGACAAGAAAAATGTGCGCTATTCCAAGGACATGATAGAATTTGCACGCCAGCGGGGATATTTTAGTGGCAAGGACAGCGACTTCTCATTTGCCGATGCATATTGCAATCATGATGTGGCCACACGCAGGAGCTGCGATGCCCGCGCATGGGCCTATATGCGCAGATTTGCCCCCACAATGGACAAATACTACAGCTGGATTTCAGGTGAAAGCAATGAACCGATGCCACTCTATGTGGTCCCGGAGAAAAAGGTATCACTTGAGGACATGATAATGAGTATGCGCGACCATTTCGAAGGGACACCACTCGACATGACCCTGGATGTGGGAGCAGGACCTAACCATGTTCCTTACCGCTGGCGACCGATGGAATATGAGGTTGATGGGAAGAAATACTGCATGGAGAGAGCCACAGCCACGCAGCAGACAGGATGGAGTTTTGTGGCACAATGTCGCGATTGGTTGCCGGATCCAGTCGGAGGGCTTTTCTGGTTTGGCACCGACGACACCAACACCAGTGTCTATATGCCACTATATTGCAGTCTGACAGAAGTTCCGGAACAATTTACAGTTGGCGACCTATACAATTTCGACATGAACTCCAACTTCTGGATGAACAACTGGGTAGCCAACCAGGCCTATAACCGCTATGACCTGATGATACCCGACATCCGGAAGGTACAGAACGGACTTGAAGAGAAATACCGCTCATCGCGGGCTGAAAGCGACGCGGTCCTTGCGCCACTTGCAGAGGCCGGGGTTATGGGCCAATTGACTACGATAGTTAACGAACAGGCGGCATCAATAGCCAAGGAGGCTACAGATTCCTACCGCAATCTTGCAGAGTACTTGCTTGTGAAATTCCTTGACGGCAACGTTAAGAAGCAGAATGAGGACGGGAGTTTCAAACGGAATGCCTACGGGCTGCCAGCGTCACCAAACTGGCCAGGCTACGACCAGAAATATTATGAGAATATAGTGAAGGAAAGCGGAGAGCACTTCTTGATTAATTGAGAATTGAGAATTGAGAATCAAAAAGGCATCCTTTCGGATGCCTTTTTTGAGCCACTAGTGGGACTCGAACCCACGACCTTCTCGTTACGAATGAGATACTCTACCAACTAAGCTATAGTGGCTGGTGAATTGCGAGTGCAAAGTTAATAATTTAATTTGAATTTGGCAAAAAATAAGATAGGAATTATGTGCACTTGCGGTAAATCGGTGTCCTGCGGAAACCTTTTTTTCTATATATATCAACCCCATATATCAACCCCGCACGCCATGGGCGTACGGGGTTACTGCTAAATCGGCATCCTGCGGATGCGTAGTGGACACTAATCGGCATCCTGCGGATGGGTAGTAGATGACTTTAGATGATGCCCTGGGCCATCATAGCGTCGGCGACCTTAAGGAAGCCGGCAATGTTAGCACCCTTCATATAGTTGATGTAGCCATCGGGCTGAGTGCCATGTTCCACGCAAGCGTTGTGTATGTCGCTCATCATAGTGTGGAGACGCTGGTCAACCTCTTCAGCACTCCACTGAAGATGCTCGGCATCCTGGCTCATTTCGAGGCCAGAAACACCTACGCCACCAGCATTGACGGCTTTGCCGGGGCAATAGACAGTCTTGTTGGCGATGAATGCATCGATAGCGTCAGGAGTACAACCCATGTTGGAAACCTCAGCACAAAGCTGAACACCATTGGCGATAAGTTGCTTTGCATCTTCGCCGTTGAGCTCGTTTTGAGTAGCGCAAGGAAGAGCGATGTCAACCTTCTGTTCCCAAGGTTTCTTGCCGGCATAGAATGTAGAACCGGGGAACTGCTCAGCGTAAGGAGCAACCACGTCATTGCCAGTGGCACGCAGTTCGAGCATGTATTCAATCTTCTCGTCGTCGAGGCCAGCCGGGTCATAGATGTAACCATCAGGGCCAGAAAGAGTGACGACTTTAGCGCCGAGAGAAGTTGCCTTTTTAGCGGCACCCCAAGCCACATTTCCGAAACCGGAGATAGCGATAGTTTTGCCAGCGAGATCCTGATTCCAGATTTTCTTAAGGACGTTCTGGACGAAGTAGATAGCACCGTAACCAGTAGCTTCAGGACGCAGACGGCTACCGCCGAAGCTCAGACCCTTTCCAGTGAAAGTACCTGTATTTTCGCGAGCGAGTTTCTTATACATGCCATACATATAGCCCACTTCACGGCCACCTACGCCGATATCACCAGCCGGGACATCGCGGTCGGGACCGAGATTGCGCCAAAGTTCCATGACGAAGGCCTGGCAGAACCGCATGATCTCAGCATCGCTCTTTCCGCGGGGTGAGAAGTCGGAACCACCTTTACCACCACCCATAGGGAGAGTAGTAAGAGCATTTTTGAAAGTCTGCTCGAAACCGAGGAACTTAAGGATAGAGAGGTTTACACTTGCGTGGAAACGGATACCGCCCTTGTATGGGCCAATGGCGTTGTTGAACTGAACGCGATAGCCGATATTATTCTGCACCTCACCCTTGTCGTCGACCCAGGTAACGCGGAAAGTGAAGATACGGTCGGGCTCCACCATACGTTCGATGATGCGGGCTTTTTCATACTCCGGGTGCTGATTATAGACATCCTCAACAGAAAGGAGGACTTCCTTAACAGCCTGAAGGAACTCGTTCTCACCGGGGTGCTTGGCCTCAAGGTTGGCCATGATTTCATTGATATTCATAAGAATTCTGTTTTATTCGGCCAAGAGATGAGTCTTGCGAGCACCTCAAGGGCCAAATTAATTAGGGTATTAGATAAATTCGAAAACACTTACGAAACCGAGTTAAAGTCGATTTCACTTGCAAAATTAAATCATTTTACCTATTCTACCAAAGAAAACCACGAATATTTTTGGAATATTTCCACAAAAATTGAAAATTATGCTTTAAAACATAAAAAAGTCCCAGAGAACGAGCGTCTCCAGGGCCAAAAGAAACAGATTATACTTCCTGTGCATTTACCGCAACCGGAAGCAGAAAAGTTCCTGCGCAGAGTGCGGTGATAAGTGAATTGATACGTTTTTTCATAGTGGTTTTTCGAATTAAATTAAAATTAAAGTATCAAAACTCGATTTAAGGATTTCTCTAAATCCTAAGCCTTTCCGGACTGGAAAGTTAAACAAACATTAAATAATGTTTTTCACTATAAAACGAATCAGCCCCAAATAAGTTCAGTCGGGAGATTAAAATGGAGATGATATCATACCAATTCAGATGGGTTCACCCATTGAATTCGCCAGGTTTCATGCCAAACTGACGCTGGAAACACTTGGAGAAATAGCTTGGATTTGAGAAACCAACCATATAGCAAATTTCGCCAATTCGATAACGATGTTCGCTAATCAACTGAGCAGCCCGCTTAAGCCGGGTGATTTGAATCAACTCATTAGGAGTAGAATCAGTGAGCGACCTGACTTTTGCATAAAGGCCTGACCGGGAGATGCCGAGTTCTCTGCAAAGGAACTCCACCGAAAGTTCGGGATTGGAGAAATTATTTTCGATCAGGGCAGTGAGTTGAGAAAGGAAATCATTGTCGGTAGGATTTGAGGCAAGACTTTCAATAGGTTCAAGAGGAGAAGAAGAGAACTTCTGTTTCAATAAAGAACGAAGATGCAAAAGATTGCTAATTCTTGCAGCCAGATAATCGATGGAGAAAGGTTTTTCAATATACGCATCGGCGCCGCAACCAAGGCCTTCGATTTTGGAAGACTCATCCGTCTTAGCGGTAAGCAAGACAAAGGGGATATGGCTAAGATCCCTATTTTCTCTGATCTTGCGGCAAAATTCCACACCGCTCATACCAGGCATCATCCAGTCGCTGACAATCAGATCTACTTTAAAAGCAGACAGATGCTTGAGGGCCTCGTTGGCATCAGCAGCTGTCACAACTGTATAATCTTTTGAGAAATAGTTAGAAAGAAAAGTAATCAAATCTGGATTGTCGTCGACCACCAACATAACGGGACTATCAATCACAGCCTCGTCTGAATTCGGTTTAATCTCAGATTCAATTTCATCCACAGGTTTCTTTTCCAACTCCTCATCCACTATATCATCGAGTTTAGTCACGGCAGCCTGATGCATGGGAAGAGAAACCACAAAGGAGGAGCCCTTACCGGGATTAGAGTGGACATCAATTTTACCGGAATGGGCAGACACGACACGGTTTACAATCGACAGACCCAATCCGGTTCCACCGGCATTCGTTTCGGCCTCCTCCAACTGCACGAATGGTTTGAAAATGCGCTTCAAATCACTTTCGCTAATACCTTTACCATCGTCAGCCACCTCAATGACGAAGGAATCACCGCCGGGATTGACATTGCAGGCAAGAGATATCTTAGAGTTTGTGAATTTTCTGGCATTATTAAGGAGATTGCTTACGAGTTTTGTCAGGGCTTCGGCATCGACATCAGCCTTAAAAGAATCGGACGGCAAATTTAAATGCATCTCGATTCCCAACTGCGCCAAAGAAGGGCGGAAGCGGTCAGCCACAGAGCAAACCAAAGCGGGGATATCGGTGGGCAGGAATTTTGCGTTAACAGCAAGGCTTTCCACTTTTCTGAAATCAAGAAGTTGATTAACGAGCACCAAAAGGCGCAGTGTATTCCGATGTATTATGTCGAGTTCACCATTTTGAGTTTCGGAAAAAACACGTCGGTCTTTCATGACGCTTTCCAATGGTCCCACAATAAGAGAAACCGGAGTTCGGATTTCATGAGCAACCGTCGTGAAGAAATTAAGCTTTGCCTCATAGACTTCAATTTCCTTAGCAGTCTTGAGACGATCAAGTTCTTCACTATGCTTTTTTCTATTTCTGGCAATAAGAAGATAAATCACGCCAAAAGCAGCCGCAAGAATAGCCAAAGCATACAAAGACCTCGCAATCCACGTATTATACCAATAAGGGGCAATGTGGATTGGGAGAGCAATACCGGCCTCATTCCAAACCTTATCATTGTTGGAAGCCTTGACGTACAAAGTGTAGTCGCCCGGAGCGAGATTAGTATAAGATGCCTTATGGGAATCATCGGCAGACATCCATTCCTTGTCGAAACCCTCAAGACGATAGAGATAGCTATTACTTTGCGGATTCATAAAACTGAGAGCGGCAAAACCGATGCTGAAAGAATTATCATCCGGGCCAAGATCCAGACGCTTAATATGGTTTAGAGAAAGAGGGAGCCTCGGATCGCCCACTTCAACTCTTTTTCCGACGACATCGAGAGAAGTGAAAGCCATAGGCGGGACAAAGTCATTGCTTCCGATTTTATCGGGGCAGAAACGGGAGTATCCGTTGATAGTTCCGGCATAAATGAAACCCGAAGAATCTCTAAAAACGGCGTTTATAGAGAACTGATCATCGGCCAGACCGTCGGCAGAGCCGAAGAAAGAAGAAGTTCCGGAAGAAGGAGAGAACCTAACCAGACCTCTGCAAGTGCCAATCCACAAGTCATCGCCCGACACCTTTACAAACATCATTTTTTGATTCGCGCCCACTACATCCACAGAAGAATAAGAATCGCTATCAGCGTCATAACGAACGAGGCCATTGTCGGTTGCAGCCCAAAGGACATTTTTGCTATCAAAATCTATTCCAGAGACGTGATTGCATATTATAGAACCCTCGACCTCCGGGGAATAGGAATATTGATGCCATTTTTTATCGTGTTTGCTAAAACGATAAAGGCCCTGGCCCTGGGTTGCAAACCACACATTTCCGGCGTTATCTTGTTTTATATCAGTTGTCCAGGCTCCAAGAGTCTTGACCATTTGAAAGCAATCGTGAATGCGGTCGTAGCAAAAAATGTCATTCTCGGAAGCTATCCACAGTTGACCCTGTCGGTCGAGCATCAAAGTATTGCAAATAATAAGGGGTTTACCCTCTGAAGTCATCACGTCAGACAAATCCCTGCGCAAGGAACCGGTCTTACAATCATAAACGACTATGCCGCTATCGTAAGTGCCGACCCAAAGATCATTATCGACCAGACAAAGACTATGCACATTGACAGAAGCCTTATCGGGTCTTGTCGACAGCAGTTTGTAATAAGCACCGGTATTTGTGTCAAGACGGGAGACGCCACCATCTTCGCTGCCAATGTAGATATTACCAAATGAATCCTCGCAAAAAGAAGAGATGATGTTTCCAGAGACGGAATTAACGAAGCGTGATTCAGAAGCCGATTCAAAATGCTTTATATCGGGAGGAAGATAATTTAGGCCAGCATAGAAAGTACCGATCCAGACACCGCCTTCACTGTCGGACACGACAGGATAAACGAACTGACCAGAAAGAGAAGATGGTTGCAGCTCATCCTTCTTCAGCAAGTAGGAAACGTTGCTATCAAGATTATAGATACAGACACCGGCATCATTGCCGATATACATTTCATTATCCTTTACAAACGTTATGCTGTGGATATTCCTCATTTCACAATTAGCACCGAGGGGTACAACATTGCCAACACCAGAAAGGGGGTCGAGACAAATAAGATTGCCATCGGCCAAACCAATCCAAAGCCTATTGCGAGTATCTTCGCTAATAGCAAATGGTCTGAGGTCGAAAGTATTCCCATCGACCAAGACATCGAATCTTTTGAAAGAGTGAGTTTTATTGTCGAACTTAAACAATCCAGGATTGTCGCTTGCACCGGTAATCCACACCTCGCTGCGCTTATCCACAAAAATTGCATTGACCCTACCATTTCCATAGGATGTCGGGACACATTTTACGGCACGAGCATTATCTACGCAATAAATTCTGCCATCGGCCATTGCAACCCATAAATTACCGGATTGATCTGCTGCCATATCCCGGATGAAACCTGTCAGGGGAGGAGTATCATTCTCATAATGGAGATTAGGAGAAATCAGATTGTCGTGGGGTGCATCATATAGGAGAAGTCCATCGATAGTAGCGACCCAAATTTTGTGGTTGCAAATGACAATTTTTGAGACGAACGGATCCTTATAGCAAGATTTATTGACATCTCCGGGACTCAAATTATGGAAAGAGACACCATCAAAGCGAGACAAACCACCATCTGTGGCAATCCACATAAACCCATCCTCATCTTGCAGAATGTCGCGAATACAGTTAGAAGGCAAGCCATCAGCACCAGTGTAATGCCTGAAGACATGAAAGGAAGCGCCCCAACAAAGGGCACAACAACATACGAACAAAGATGACAACAAAACTCGCAATCCACTCATATCGCGTAAGTTTATTTCTGAGCAATTTTGAAACGATATTCCCAAGATCTGTAGTTGGAAGGCTTTCCATCATTTGGCACGCTCATATAAAGATCCGGGAGTTTCTTGTGCACTTTAGGAGCTCCCATCACGACGAGCCAAAGATGCTCAATATTTTTATCTTTGGGTGCAGAGAAAGTTAGAGTTCCTCTTTTCCCCGACATCATTTCGGAGAATTCAGAATTACCTTTATCATCGACAGCCACCAAACCGAAACGCCAATCAGCATCTGGAGATTTTTCCATACCCTTGAAATCAACGCAGACAGCAGACCCCTCTTCAGGAAGTTGCAACTTCACGAAGTTGAATCCATAATCTTCAGGGATGGCAGTTGATTTCGGACGGAGCCATCCTCCGGACAAAGAATCAAGCGGAGTGTACCATTCATTAGCATACGGTCTCATATTATCCTTGGCATAATCCAGATCCCAATTGACCAATCTGCGCACAGCATCAAACATCTCATCGCATAACTGAGATTGGTCAAGATGAAACATCTGCTTATAAGTCATCACCGGATCCTCGCCTTTCTTGCCAGCCCTGAAGAGATCAGCAATGACATTGTCACCATGTTTTTCAGCCCAATATTCAAGGATATATGGCGAACGATAAATATTTTCTATATGAAGGAAAGCCTTGTTGGTATTTTCACGGAAAGCCTGAAGATGATAGTTTTCATCAGATGGCCAATCAGGATTTACGCGCCACAACATCCATTGGGAAGCCATCTCAAAGAAACCATGTCCACCCCAGGATTCACCCTCACCATCACAGGCAATCTGACTCTGGAAAGAATGTCCGAGTTCATGGGCAATGCAGTTTAGTTTCTTATCCTGAACTCTATTAGGAGCAATCCAAAGGGCACCAATCTGCTCATCATAGTCTCCACCATAGGCAGTGCCTTCGAGAGAATAGTCGAGCATGACCATCATCTTATAGCGATCGGCTTTGGTACCGGGTTTTACAAAGGAAAGGTCATGATAGAAAAAGTTATAAAAAGATTCGAGGCGAGCAAGGAGATTAGCGAGATCCACCTTCATATTATGTCCGTCGAGGTCAGGAGCTTCAGCGATATTATCGCCGAAACCTGGAGCCCAGAAAAGCACAACATTTTCAGTGGAAGCCATACGCTTCAGCGACCACTTAGAATCAGGGCTTTCGAGATTGTCATTCTCAAAGTCGTGCGGAATGTATATACATTTCTCACAATGTTCGGCAGCTGAAAAATTAGCAATGCCGAGCAAGAGGGCAATTATACAGGCAATAAATTTCATGAGCAGATCAGAACTATCTACAAAATTAGAAAAAATTATGAATCTATGCAAAAAAAATGAGTTAAGATAAAGTTAAGATAAAGTGTGCCTGCCCCGGAGAGCAGGCACACGATCACATCACAGACGGGTATCAATTGAAATTCAAGGTTATCTTAATAGAGGCTGTATATTGCACGCCATTGAGGATATATACAAGGGTGGGTCGCAGTTCATAACTTTGACCAGCCTCGCAATGACCAGGATAATGGCCATAGTTAAGTGTGGTCCCATCTATTTCATAGTAGGTGTAGCCGTTGTCGCCCCAACTGCTGTTGTTGCCATCGGCATCAAGCCAGAAACCATTGTTGGCCACACCGGAAGCCACGAGCGACCCGTCAGTCTCCATGTTGAGAAGAGCAACCTTTCCTTCGGAGGGATTTCTGCCGACAGCGAGCATCTTAGAAGCGATCTCATCACCCGTCATTACAAAGGCTTGACAAATATCAGCATTTGACCCGAGATCTATAGAACCAAGAACATAATCCAGGGTTGAGGCATCTACAGAGAAATTATATTCCACGCTTACATCATGAGGATCGGCATCATAATCTATATCAACCATGCCGGCCACACCGGTACCATTGAATTTCACTGCATAAGGGAACATTTCATCATTGGTGGGATCTTCATCCCAGCCATGGCGGACATACTGCTCGGGAGAACCTTGCACGACGAAGAAGAGACGTTCGGTATTGGAAGGAACAGAGAAAGAAAGATTACCGGCAGCATCCTTACCAACTTCGCCATAAGTGCGGTTTGAGCCATCGTAGGCCACAAAGCCATAGCGCCAGCCCGGGGTAGAGTAAGCATTGTAGGTAGATGTTGTAAAGGTGGTAGTTGCGCCATCACCGTCGATATGCACACCGGCATCATCAGCGAGGAGCGGAGCCCCACTTTCAAGGCCCTTGAAATCGACCGAAACAATTCCGCCACCGTTGGGCGCCTTCAACTCTATGACGTTGAAACCGGTAGCGCCGGGGCAGCTGTTGAGAGTCGGCTGGAAATAACCCTCGTCATTCTTAAGAAGAGTAGTCTTGTAGGTGCCAATATAATTCTTCTTGATAGAAGGTAGGGAATTCAAATCGTAGGTGGCCATCTTCATGGCATAGTCGAAGAGTTCCTCGCGGGTGGCCTGATAGTCACCTCCATTAAAGATACGGGTATAGGTTTCAATGGCATCCTCGGGATATTCGCTTTCGCGCCAGATACGGCCATAGGCCTCGATGCCACGTTTTTCCACCCAGTAGGTCTGAAGCCAATAGGAAGCATAGCGCATCCACTCGTGGTGGAAGTGGCGGTGTGCATTTCTTACCCAAACATCATAGTTGTAGGTAGTGAACTGCTCATCGGGATAATCCTGATACGACTGCCACTGGGCACACTGTTCCCAGAAGCCGCAACCACCGTTGCCAGAACCGTCGTTGCCGTAGAATCCATAACGATAGCCGTGGCCATTGTCGTCGGGAGCACCCTGAAGGAGTTTGTCGCAATATACCTGATATTGGAAAGAGTGACCGATTTCATGGGCGATTGTGGAGCCAACTGGCTGACAAGTGGCCGGAGTGACCCAAAGAGCACCAATCACATTGTCGTATCCGCTACCGGTAGCCACCCAGCTTTCCGGTGTAGGGTCGAGCAGATAGATCTGCATCTTGTACTGGTCGAGGTAAGACTTACCCTGACCTAATACAGCCATACCGAGAGTATTGATGTTGGTGTCGAAGAAGTGTTCCGCCTTTTCGAGAAGAACCTGGATATCTACACGGCTGCTTGCCGGGAGATCAGAACTATTGGGGTCGTCGCCGAAGTAAGAGCTCCAGAATACGAAGAAATGCTCTGACTGCTGATACCTATAGAAAGAGAATTCAGTTTCAGGAAGGAGGGCCTTTTCTCCACCGTGTTCGGTGTTGTTGAAGAATTTGTCGTAGTTTGGAATATCTGCAGGCTCAATATAGTCTTTGCTGGACGGGGCCTGGATTACAGTGAATTCCTCAGTCTGACCGCTTGCAATAAGTTTGATAGTGGCCGTGCGTTCGGTCTTTGAAGTGTTGGCAACAGCATCGAGGGAGATCTTCACGGCGCCTCCAGTTCCTTTGGTCTGGGAAAGATACAGCCAAGAAGAAGCCGGGGAGACCTCAGCCTTCCAGACGATGTGGGAAGTAAACTTGATAGTATCAGAAGAAGCCTCTTCACCAAATTCGAAGACACGGGTCTGTCCTTCATCAAGGACAAGGGCGTCGGTATAGACGGACATGCCCATGTCGTCATCATCGCACGCAGTGAACACTGCACTGGCCGAAAAGGCCAGGCAGGTCACAACTAAACATGATAAAATATTCCTAATTTTCATCTTGCTTATACATTATTCGGCAGCACCGATATTGATAGTTATATTGAGAGTCACCATACCGCTGTTGCAGCAGACAAAATAGGTAGTCTTGACAGAAGAATTCTGGGGACAGGACTCTTCGTCGGGCATATTACCGGCATAGAGGGATATATACTCATTGGAGAATTCAATTCCACAAAATACGGCACTACCGTCGCCATAGTCTGCATAGTCACCATTGAGGTCGAGCCAGTTTTCAATGCCGCCACCGGTATAGACAGGTTCGGATGTGATTTCCTTATTGTAAAGGCGGAGCGAACCATCGAGAGAAGCCATGTAGATCTGATGGGTTGTCATCTTGAAAGCCTCACGGAGAGCATCACGGATATCTTCCTCCACAGCCGCATAGTCATCCGTCCATGGTTTTTCAAGGACAATCTCGAGCACGGTATCAGTGGTCGGAGAGCCAGCCGGGGCAGTTTCCGGATCATCATAGCCGTATTCGATGACATTTACGGTGATATCGAGAAGTTCAATCTTGCCATCGTAGAAGAAGCCGAACTTATGGTGGAATACGTCGCCAACCTCATCAGCATCAGGCATAAGGCAGACACCGATTTCATTTTCTTCACACGTGCCATAGCTGATCCAGCAACTTGCATCAGAACCCCATCCACCGATAGGACCGGACTTATCCATCCAGAAACCATAGTCGGCATTGAGCGACATCGTATAACTTCCATCTGCCTGTGTCGTAATCAAATATGCATCATAGAGAGAAGAGCAACCGAGATCATTGAGGGCTTTCTGAAGATCGAATGCAAGAGGAGTCGGGGTATATCCGGCAGCCGGGTCGAGCATAATGTCGATTGAAAGTTCCTGAGTGCCAACTACCGTAGCAGAGTTAGGATTATCACCATCGATAATGTTGACAGTGATTTCAATCTGCTCGATATTGTTACCTTCGATGAAGCAGAAGTTGATGACATACTGGTCGCCACCTTCGCAACCGTTGTCGGGCATTACAACGACACCAATCTCATCGGCTTCACAATATCCATAGCTGAGCCAAACACTTGCATCGCTGCCCCAAGATCCGACATAGCCGTTCTTGTCAAACCACCAGCCATTGTCCTGAAGTTCCTGCTGCCAAGAGCCGTCGGAATTATAGGCAATAATGTTCTTGGAAGGATCAAGAGAGGAAACACCGAGGTCGCTCAATGTCTGCGCAAGGTCAAATTTAAGAGGAGTCGGAGTGTAGTCACCGGTCACATTTGGCTTCATGTCGATGCTTAGATGCTGGGTATTGACGATGGAAGCAACAACTTCGCCACGCTCGATGATTTCATAATCAATCACGTAAGCAATGCGCTTTTTCTGATAGGCAAGACACTCGATGATGCGAGTCTTCTCACCAGCACCCCAGACGCCGGGCATCTGGTTGATGTAGAAGAGGCCAGTTTCATAAAGGCCGGTATCAGTGGCATCATCCCAGTCATATTGCCATTCGGTGTAGATGAAAGAATCCGACTGGTTCCAGGTGTCGCAGACATCACCCTTGATGGTCCACCAGTGTCCCCAGGTACCATTGGTGGTACTTGCGGTCATATAGTCGTTGTGGGTAGAACCCTGAATACAGAAACGCTGAATGCTTGGAGCACTGGCATCGCCTGCGATTCCGGCATAAACCTCCGCTTCTGTGAGTTCAAAGAGTTCGGCAGCTTTTGCTATGTCGATTTTCAGGGTAGTGCTACCCCAGTTGCTCTGGGGATAATCCTGAACCTGATAGAAAACCAGTTCATCGGCGTTGATCACCGCAAGGAGGGAGTCACGCACGTGTTGCTGGCGGGCGAGTTCGGCGAGTTCCTCATCTGTGAGATAATGAAGGTCGCTGAAGTTGGTGTTGTCGCCACAGCTCGTCATCAGCCCTCCAAAGAGCAGCATAAAGACGGGCAGCAGGGATAAATATATTGATTTTTTCATGATAGATAACATTTAGTTGGAGTAACCCGGATTTTGAACCAGTTTGATGTTAGACTTGATAGCATCCTCGGGAATGGGGAAGAAATCGCGGAAATCCTCCTCGTTGCCATCCTTACAGAAATAGGATTTACGGTTATAGACATTACCGCCACCGGTGAGAGTAAAGCGGCGCATGTGCATACGGCGCTGCATTTCACCGGCAAACTCCCAGCCGTATTCATCGAAGAGGCCACCGAGTTCAATATCCTCACCACCCTCATAAGACGTGATATGGTTGGACCAATCCACGCAACCTTCATCAGCGGTGGAGGCACTGGTGGTGTATTCATCATGGCCATATTCATAGACAGATCCACCTCTCAGTTGCGCAGCGGTGACAGAAGCCTTAGAGCTGTCGTCGAAAGCGCGACGGCGCACCAATGTCACAAGGTCGGCTGCAGTGCCATCATCCTTATTGGTACGAAGGAGACATTCGGCCTTCATGAGCAACACCTCAGCATAGCGGAACATTGCGATATCAGTGGCAGTACAAGCATCATCGGTTCCGGCAATGATTTCATACTTGTGGAAACGATAACCTTCCTGAATGTAGCAACCGGGATTGTCGATAGAATGGCACTCGATGTTGTAGTTGAGGATACCGGTGCCGCTCCAGTCGTGGATAGAGAAAGCAATCGGATCGCCGGCGCCGAGGGTATATGTACCGTCAGCATTTTCCACAGCTGCATATTGCGGGCCCATAGCCCATGTGGCAGCAAGGCGTTTGTCGGCGGAATCATAGCTCTTGACAAACTGAGGCACGGCGCAGTGACCGGAGTTGCCCGAAGCAGTGGATCCGTAAGCCTTCATACCCTCGTATGGGAATGCGAAAGTGAGGATAGTCCAGTTGACTGTGTGGGTACGGTCTTGTGGGATAGCAAAGATAACCTCCGGCACATCCTGAATGTTTTCCTGGAAATTGTCTTTATAATTGGAGGCGAGAGAATAGCCACCATTGTTGATGATGTCATCAAGCATAGTCAGAGCTGATTCGTAACCATCATTTCCAGTAGTGCCGAGAAGCGCGTTGCGATTGAGGTAAAGTCTTGAAAGGAGGAACTCAACGGCATACTTGTTGCCATATCCGAAAATCTTTTCAGTACCGATTTTATCCTTAATGTCGAGAAGCTCGCTTTCCACGAAATCATAGACAGCATCTGTTCCCTTCTGTTCGGGGAGATATCCGGCTTCGGTGTCGAATGTGGTCTGGATGGGGACATTGCCGAAGTTGTCGAGGAGATGCCAGTAGAAGAGAGCGCGATAGAACCGGACATGCGACATCAACTGCCTATTATCTTCGGTTTCCTCACCCATTGCATCAAGAATCATGTTGCAATAGCTGATGCCCTGATAGCTGAAAGTCCAGGCACCGGCAATCCAACCATTTGAATAGGCCCAGGTGTGTTTGAACATAGGGATATACTGGTCACCCCAACCCACCTCGATACGCTTGGGGATAACGAGTTCGTCGGCAGAGACACAGGATAGAGTCCAAAGGCCACCCCAGTCGGTTACCAAATAACGATATTGAGTGATGGCGCCACCGAGAAGTTGCGACAAGTCAGTGGAATTAGACAGGTCGATGTTCTCCTCGCTGAGGACATCATAAAGGTGCTCGTCGAGATTGGTACACCCGGATCCAACCATGAGTGCCCCTCCCAGAACGAGAGCCAATGCAGATTTTTTAAATATATTTTTCATTGCAGACTATCGATTAGAAAGTTACAGAGAGACCAACGGTGTAGGCACGTGTGGTCGGATACTTGTCGCGGTTATCGACACCAGGAGTCAGGAACGCATTGCTGACTTCAGGGTCAATGCCGGAATATTTGGTGATAGTGAAGAGATTTGTGGCGTTGGCATACACGCGAAGATTACGGATGAATTTCGTGATAGACCCTTTGAAAGGAATAGTATAGCCGAGAGTCACGTTGGTCAACTTCAGGAAGTCGCCATTTTCGAGATGGTCGCTCCAGAAACCTTGCTGTTGCGAAGAGTTCTGAGTCACCATAATCTGGTTGCCATCGGCATCAAGGGCCGGAGTTCCGTCGAGATTGATAGCGGGATGAAGGTCTCCGGCGCTCTTAAGAATATTGTAGTTGATGCTGTTGTTTTCATAGAACACGCGCTGCACATTCAGAATCTTGTATCCAAACTGTCCGGTGAACTGCAACGACAAGTCAAAGTTTTTCCAAGTGAAGGTGTTGCCCCAACCAAGAATCAGTTTCGGCATACCATTGCCGAGACGCTGACGATTTTCCTTGGTGTTAAGTTCGGTAGTGAACTGCTGCAGGCTACCATCAGGAGTCTCAATAAGTACGAAACCATCGGCATCGTAACCTGCGAATTTAAGCCCCCAGTAATCACCAAGACCATGACCGACCTCCATACAATGGGTAGGAACGGAAACCGGATCAGAGATACCACCCCAGAGTTCCTGGAAGTTGTCAGTCTCGTAAAGGTCATTGTTGAGGTTTAGAAGTTTGTTGGAGTTGTGAGAAAGAGTAAGGGTAGATTCCCAAGTGAAATTGTGGGTCTGAACCGGGAGACCGGATATCAACACCTCAACACCAGTGTTGCGCATCTTGCCGACGTTAGCAAGAGTATATCCATACAAGTTTGGCGGCATCGGGACTGCGTAGCTGTAGAGAAGATCCTTGGTGGTCTTCACATAGAAGTCAACGGTACCGTGAAGTCTATTGTCGAAGAAACCATAGTCAAGGCCGATGTTTACCTCGCTTGTGGTTTCCCACTTCAGATCAGGGTTATGATTCTGCACAACTTCAAGAGATTTCATCCAATTGCCGTCAAGGCTAAGGATGTCGCCATAGCCGGCATAGTTATAAAGATTGAGTGACTGATAAGAGCTTTCTGGGATCACACCGGTGACACCATAACCGACACGGAGTTTGAAGTCATTCCAATAGTTGCTTACCGGGAGAGACTGCCAGAAAGATTCGTTCATGATATTCCAGCCGGCAGACACAGATGGAAAATTACCCCACTTGTGGTTGTCGCCGAACTTAGAAGAACCCTCACGGCGAATAGAAGCCAGGATGTTGTAGCGGTTGTCGAAACCATAGCTTACACGGCCGAAGAAACCGATAAGGGTGTCGTCATTTTTGTAGGAGCCCATACCTGCGTGGCGGTCTTCCTCCGTCAGCAATGAACCATTGCCGAGATTATTCCAAAGGAAAGCGGTTGTAGAGAAGTTGCCGTTGTAGGCATTGAAACCATCTTTTTCATTATAGAGATAGCTATAACCAACAATGGCATCGAAACGGTGCTTGTCGTTCCAAGTGTGGTAGTAGCGGGAGGTAGCCTCCAAAGTCTTGCTAACACTTGTTCCCTCAGCTTTGCTTGCGGAACCATTATAATCGTTCTGGTTTACGAGAGAATAATGTTGCGGAGTAGTGAAACTTTCAGATGTAGAAGTACTTTCGTTCCAGCTGAGCATTACATTTGTCTGCCATCCCTTTATGGGTTCAACGGTAATGTTTCCGGTGATTTGCGACATACGATTGCGGACGTTGCCAAAATATTCATTCTGGATGCCCACGGGGTTATAGTACTGCAGTTTTTCGAAATTCTCATAATAAGAGCCGTCATCATTATATACCGGCTCGCTTGGGTTGCGGATTACGGCCTGACGATAGGCATAATCGGCATCGTTGAGAGAATATTTCTGACGTGTGACAAGAGCATTGAAATTGAATTTCAGTATGTCGTTCCAGAGATACTGAGTGTAATCGACATGGAACCGCATACGCTCGTTGTCGGAGCCACGCATGATACCTTCTTCCTTCTGATATGAGAAGTCACCTGCGTAAGTGGCATTGTCAGTGCCGCCACTCACCTGGAAGTCGTGATTGTGTTTGAAACCGGCCTTACGGGTTATAGCCTTCATCCAGTCGGTCTCGTATCCCTCATAACTCTGGTTGGTGCGACCGAAAATCACATCGTTTACATCCATGAATTCAGCAGACTTGCTCCACTGCGAGAATGAGAAATAATCGGAATAAGTTGCAGATGTTCGAGAGCCTCGTTTACCACTCTTAGTGGTGATAAGAATCACACCGTTGGCACCGCGAGTACCATAGATAGCGGCAGCGGAGGCATCTTTCAGCACATCGATAGACTCGATATTCTCCGGAGCGACAGTGTTAAGTCCGCCCTCTACCCCATCCACAAGGATGAGGGGAGCGACATTGCCGGTCAGAGTGGTAGTGCCACGCAGACGAATAGAAGAACCGGCAGTCGGGTTGCCCGATGAATTGGTGATAGAGAGGCCGGCAATCTTACCTTTCACGAGTTCGGCAGCGTCGCCAATCTTACCGAGGTTGAAGTCTTCGGCCTTTACACTCGCCACAGCCGAAGTCACGTCGCCCTTGCGCTGGGTTCCATAACCGATGACGACGAGTTCGTCCATCAGCTGGTCGTTGTCTTCAAGGACAACTTTGATAGACTTGTCGGAAGTCACTTTTACATTTTTTGTTTGGTAGCCAACGGAGGAGATGACAAGATCATCACCGCTCTTTGCAATTACTGAAAAACGGCCATCGATATCAGTCATTGTGCCGGTTTTCTTACCCTTAACTAACACACTCGCGCCGATAACCGGTTCGTCGTTCTTATCCAGGACGATACCACTTACCATACCCTGCGTCTGTTGCGAAGCCGAACCTTGTGCGTAAGCACCCGGTGGCACTGCCAGCACACCGGCAGACAGCATGATCGCAACTGTGAGCATGCTTTTTGAGATTAAAGATGCATGCAGTTTCATTTTAATTGGTTTGGATTAGGTTAATTTATGTTGATTATTAATATTCAGATTATTGCACTTTCCATTCAAGGACACCACCGCTCTCGCCATCCTGCAGCACCGCCACCACTTTGAGAGCTTTTGTGGTGACTGGTTCAAATTCAAGATGATTGTAGCGGTCTTTGTCGGTGGTATAGTCACCCTTTGCAGACACTTCCGTCCAACGATCGTTGTCATCACGATAATAAAGTTTCCAATATTGCGGCACCCTATAGTTTCCATCATAATGATCCATATCGAGCCAATAGATATCAGTTGATGATACAGTGGTGGGTTCGTTAAAACCATAGCAGATATTCTCTTCAGTGCCATTGCGCAGCCACCAATAATGGTATGGTTTGGAAATATCGCTGCTTGAGGCAGGCTCCCACTGGTCGTTGTAGCCCCACGCCCACTGCAGATTGGAGGTAGCGGCGGGGATGTCGGAATTCAGACTTGTAGGCTCAGAAAACATGGAAGCCTGCGAAGCGATGGTCGGAGCTGGAATAGCACGGGCACGTTCGGCAGATTCCGGAATCCAAACAGCCATTTCGGAGGGTCCACGGTTGCACCAAGTTGCGTAAGGGATAGCCTTAACCTCAACGTCTTTGATAGATCCATTTGGCTGGATTTCAGAAGCTTGAGCATAGAGGGTCATCACGCCACCGAGAAGATTGGGTTCGTAATTTTCATTAAATTTGGCATCGCGGGCCAAAATTTTGTTGAAAACGGTGCTATCGTTTTGATCGACACCTTCAAGGCAGAACATCACGGGGCCACGCTCTATAGCGAGTTTACCACGGTCATCAACAACGCTGTCGTGAGCCGCCACACGCCTAACATCCATAGGTAAAGTCAATTCCACGCGGTCGCCGGCTTTCCAAACGCGCTTTAGAGTGGCATAGCCATCACCTTGCAAAGCACTAACCTTCTTACCATTGACGGAAATTGAATAAGGAGACTTAGCCTTTTCAGTAAATGAATAAAGGTCGGTAGGCACCGGATTATCGCCAGCCCAGCCAGGAATACGAAGGCGAAGCGCCCATTCCTTTTCCTGTTCGGGAGTGACTGTGAATGTCACTTTCCCATCCCACGGATATTGAGTGGATTGAGTAAGGGTCACTTTCCCTGAATTTGTGGAGATATCGGCACTGCTGTTGGCATAAAGATTGACGAGAATGTCGTCCGCCTGTGTGGCATACATATATTGCGGTATGCTTGCCATGAAACGGGTTACATTTCCGGGGCAGCAAGCGCATCCGAACCATGGTGCACGTTCGTGCTGCCCCATCGATTCGAGAGGATTGTCGTAGAAGAATTTGTCGCCGGAAAGAGAGACGCCGGAAATCACACCATTATATAAAGCACGCTCATAGACATCGGCATATTTGGCATCGCCGGTGGCAAGAAGCATCCGATAGTTCCAATATACATTGGCAATTGCGGCGCAAGTCTCACAATATGCAGTATGGTTGTTGAGTTCATACTCAGGTCCGAAGCCCTCACCCTGCGCACGGCTTCCGATACCACCAGTGATATACAGTTTTTTGGAAGCCATGTTACCCCAAATACGTTCGAGGGCCTTAAACAATTCAGGGTCATTTTGCATGGAAGCGACATCCGCCACACCGGAATAAAGATAACCGGCACGTACGGCATGGCCTACAATTTCCTCCTGCTCCATGATAGGCTTATGGTCTTGGCTATACTGGCTTGGTTTGCGACCATTAGTCAGACGGCCAGCCTCATCGACAAAATAACGGGCTTCATCCAGGTATTTCCGATCACCAGTGACCTTGTAAAGTTTCACGAGAGCCATCTCAATGATAGGATGCCCTGAAGGGTAATGAATTTGATTTTCATCAAGACCGAAGGTGTCGCAAACGAGATTTGCATTTTTTATAGCGACATCAAGGAGCGAACGTTTTCCGGTGGCAAGATAGTGAGCCACCGCCGCTTCATAGAGATGCCCGCTATTGTAAAGTTCGTGGGAATTAATTTTCTCCCAACGGTGAGTCCCCCACCAACCGGACAGACGCTCACACTTGTTAGTGACGCAAGTAGTGAGGTATCCGTCCCGCTCCTGAGCAGCCGCAATCAGATTGATTACGCTGTCGAGGTAAACATCAAGATTTGGGTCATAGTGGACAGCCAGTGAATAACTGGCACCCTCTATAATTTTATAGGGGTCAGTATCGTCGAAGGAGAAATCGCCACGATGTTCTCCTTTCTTCAGTCCGGCAGCGATGGCAAAATTGTCGAATCTTCCGTTTTGCTCGCACTCATGGAATGCGGAAGGGATTGAAACGGTACGGTTGGCTTCAATCCTTGGAGTCCAAAAATTGTCGTCGATATGCACGGAAGTGAAAGGCACTTCCTCAATAGGGGCATCGGGACTTGTGTAAACATTGGAACCGCAAGCTGTCAACAGAGCAGCGAGCAATGAAGATTCCAAAATGTGAACATAGTGTCTCATGGTCGGGTATTAGATTTTTCGGTTAGATTAATAAGTGCGGCAAAGTTAGCAAACCTCTTCCATAAACGATGAAAATAATGTCCAAAATAATAAAAAAATCGTCCAAAGAGGGTTCCCGAGGCTTTGTGATTAGACGATTTTGCGATATTTTTGGAATATTGTTGGGGCACAATCAAATTTTTATTTCTATCTTTGTAGTCGATAGAGAAACCAGCAAAATTCAGCTTTAAATTCAATCCATGAAACGCCTACACATCTACATTCTAACATTGATATATTTCCTGAACATACCGGAAGGTGTGCAAGCCAGGTCGGCGCAGCTGACGTCACCCGACGGATCAATCGCCGTAGGCATAAGCGACAATGCCGGCGGCTCGCCACACTTCTGCATAGTGGTAGATGGCGACACTGCATTGCTTCCCTCCCCTATCTCGCTTCAAATAAAAGGGATCAATGATGCAACCCAAATAAAGAAAGTCGATGTCGGAAGACATATAAAAGAGCATATAGAAGCGCCATTTTACCGCCAAAAGGAATATGATACGGAATACAACAAGATGACCATTCGGTTTGACAATGGCACCGGCATGGAGTGGCGTGCTTTTGACGAAGGAATAGCATACCGCTATATAACGTCAGAGAAAGACAGCATCATAATAGAAAATGAGACAGCCACTTTCAATTTTCCAAATGATCCGATCTGTTATCTGAGTTATTCGACAAACAGAGATAAACCGACAGCCATGGCTTTTCAGAACCAATATTCAGTAGGACAGTTGAGCAAATCAGACAGTCAACTTGCCTTTCTTCCCGCCACAATCGATATAGGCAAAAGAAGGAAACTTACCATTTTGGAGGCTGATTTAGAGGCCTATCCAGGGATGTTTCTGCAAGCAGACACTATAAGCGGCAATCTTTCAGCAGTTTTTGCCCCATACCCAAAAGCAATGGACTATTACCTATGGCGGCATCAATCGTATGTAGCAGCGACTGAAGATTTTATAGCCAAAACCGAAGGAGACCGCACTTATCCATGGAGAGTAATGTCAATCACAAGGGATGACACAGAAATGCCGGTCAACAACCTTGTCTATACATTAGCATCACCATCGCGCATAGAAGACACGGAATGGATCAAGCCGGGGAAAGTGGCATGGGACTGGTGGAATGACTGGGGGCTGACCGGAGTACCATTCGAAGCAGGTATAAACACAGACACATACAAACATTACATTGATTTTGCATCGAAAAATGGCATTGAATATGTGGTGCTTGATGAAGGATGGTATGATCCCAAGAGTGGGGACATGCTGACAGTAGTCGATGCAATCGATTTGCCAGAATTGATTGCGTATGGGAAATCGAAGGGGGTTGATCTAGTGCTTTGGACAGTCTTTAACGTCCTAGACAATCAACTTGAAAGCGCGTGCAATAAATATTCCGACATGGGAGTAAAGGGATTCAAGGTGGATTTTCTCGACCGCGATGACCAGAGAGCGGTGGAGATGACCTACCGGATAGCGAATGAATGTGCAAAACACAATCTCTTCCTTGACTACCATGGCATCTACAAACCGACGGGGCTGCAGCGCACTTATCCGAATGTGTTGAATTTTGAGGCTGTATTTGGCATGGAAGAGGTGAAATGGGGAGATCCAGAGACTGATTTTCCACGTTACAACGTGACATATCCCTATATCCGCAACATGGCGGGGCAATGTGACTTCACCCCCGGAGCGATGCGCAACGCGACCAAACAAGACTGGAAGGCAATCTATAGCCATCCGATGAGCATGGGGACAAGAGGAAATCAGATAGCGAACTATATAATCAACGACTCCCCATTCACAATGCTATGCGACTCCCCCTCAAATTATGAGAAAGAGCAGGAATGTGTGGATTTCATAACCTCGCTTCCTACAGTTTTTGATGAGACACAAGTCATTATGGGAGAATTAGGAGAATATATTGTAGCAGCAAGAAGAAAAGGGGACACATGGTATATAGGAGGAGCCACCAACCGGACACCACGAGACCTTGAAATACCCCTATCAATGTTGGCAGACTCATCAGAATACGAAGCACTTATACTATGCGATGGAGTCAACGCCCACAAATCGGCAGAAGACTACCGATTGGACAAAGAGACGGCAAACCGCAATGCCACAAAGAAGATACATCTCGCACCAGGAGGTGGATTTGCGATGGTGATTAAACCAAAAATGTGAGGATTATGAAAAAGTTAGCTATAGCAATATTAACGAGCATAAGCATAGCGGCAGGATTTGCAGAGGATTTGAAATACAATTCACCCGGAGCTATGAATCCCTTTATCCCTGGATACTTCGCAGACCCCACGGTGAAGAAATTCGGCGACACCTACTACGTCTATGCCACTACCGACGGATCCGGAGCGGGGTTTGGGCCGGCACAGTTATGGACAAGCAAAGACTTTGTCAACTGGACACTTATGCCGATGAACTGGCCGGACAGTCACTGGATATGGGCACCTGACGTGATGCTCAATGAAAATGACGGCAAATATTACTACATATATTGCCAGCCATGCCAAATACACGTTGGCGTTGGCGACACACCACGCGGTCCATGGCACAACATACTCGGAGAAAGCGAGGCAGTTCTCGTGCCTGACAGGTTTGTCACGAATGCCATTACACTCGACGGACAAACATTTGTGGATGACGACGGATCAATCTACATGTATTGGGGCACCTGGGGCATCTATGACGGTTTCGGATGCGGGTCGGGGAAACTTACATCCGACATGAAAGGATTTACAGAAACCCGCTTGATACCCAATACCGAGGCGACAAAATTCTTTGAGGCACCGTTTGTATTGAAACGCGATTCGACCTATTACTTCATGTATTCAAGTGACTCCTGTCATGACTCGACCTATCATGTGCAATATGCCACCTCTGACAAACCGCTTGGTCCCTATAACTATAGAGGTGCAATACTAAGATCTAATGCCGATGGGACGGTTGACGGACCAGGTCATCACAGCGTCCTCACCTTGGGAAAAGATGAAAACTATATTGTGTATCACCGCCACGATAACCCCCACTCCAACAGGGGCTTCCACCGCCAGTTATGTATAGACCGGATGGAGTTTGCACCAGACGGGTCTATCAATGTGGTCGAACCTTCACACAAAGGGATAGGAGCGTTGGGACCCTTGCAGGTGACATCGCCCAACCTTGCATTCGGTGCAAAAGTTTCAGTCTCATCACAGTATGACGAAGACTTCTGCGGGGATTATGCAGTGGATGACAACAACGGAACGCTCTGGCGTCCTGCCGGGATGGGTCAGGAATGGATAGAGTTAGACCTCGGAAAACGCCAAGACATCAAGACCATCTGGACACAATGGGAATATGGCACCCAATTCTACCAATATCTCATCGAGACCTCAAAGGATGGCAAACAATGGGACGTATTTGCCGACAAACGAGACAATCGTCTGGCAGGAAGTCCGATGGTGGATTTCGGAGATTCAAAGGCACGCTACGTAAGAATCACCTTTACCGGAGGACAGAAAGCCGGATTTGGAGGTGCAATATGGAATATCAAAGTATTTGGCACTACAGAAGACTCATGTCCTCAACAATGGCTTGGGCTTACCGGGAGCGACTGGGACGGCACTCACTGGAACAACAATGAGGGTCAACTTGCCGGGGGATTTAAGTTGAAAAGCGGGAAGATTCGCCAGATGAGAGTAGCAGGGCGCGATGCAATTCATCTTGAACCAGGCACGGTGCTTACGATGGAGAATAAACTGTTGATGCCTGACAAACCTCACACTTTCACTGCAATAGCATACGATGGCGAAAATTGGCGACCGACTGACCTCGACAAATATCTATCAAAGGGGGAAATTTCCATAGAGTCGGGCGACAAAGAACTGATACTCGCAAACTTAAGATATTACAATTGGCAACTTGCGCCTGCGGAACGGGAATTCGATGCAAAATCGGACATTGTAAGGCTACCGGCCGCTGAGAGAGTGCCAAGGGATCTGCTTGTGGATATCACCGCCGACATTCTCAATGTCGGAGACACCATCGGTTATCTCGGTAACGGGAAAGGCATCGACGGATATTATGAGGCATCCGGGAAACCTGTAACTGTCGAAACGATAGAAGGGAAGAAGGGACTTAAGTTTGACGGCAGTCAACACTTCACATCGTCTTTCCCACTTCCAGCCACTGTGCGCGACAATGCACCTTACACCCTTGAGGCATGGATTTTAAATCCTGAAATAGACGTAAATGAATGTTATATTGACCTCACCACGAGCCACGATGAACTTGAAAAAATCATGGGAGTCAACGGCACCGAACCACGTTGCGGAGTGATGCAACACTACGGATGGTATGAGGATTCGGGATGGGACAAGGTGAAAGAGATGGAAGGGAAATGGCAGCATATATACGTGGCGTTTGACGGAAGAATCGAGCGGGTATATATCAACGACAATCTGGTGAGCGAGAAAGACATCCAGCTTCTCGTGAAACCCTCTCAATATGTCACCCTTGGCAGGAATGCCGAGAAGGAGTGGAACTTCTCTGGATATATCAATTCAATCAAATTTCATGACGAATACATTCCTTACGGAATTAAAAATTAAAAATTAAAACTTTAGAACCATGATAAAGAAACTCACAGGCTTAATTTTGACATTAGCCGTTGCACTGTCTGCATCGGCGAAGGATGCAAAGCAAAACCACGGTTATCCAATCGATCCGGTACCGTTCACATCGGTGAAAGTAACAGACAATTTCTGGGGACAACGCCTTAAGGCGAGCCGGGAAGTGACCATCCCACTTGCATTCAGCAAATGTGAGGAGACCGGGCGTTACCAAAATTTCATCAACGCAGCCCATCCCAGCGACACCATACATGTGGGAGGTTTCTCATTTGATGACACAGACGTGTATAAAACCATAGAGGGGGCAAGTTATCTGATGCAGACCTACCCAGACCCCAAACTTGACAAATACATTGACAGTGTGTTGGTGATAGTTGCAGCCGCCCAGGAACCAGACGGTTATCTCTACACCGCGAGGACAATGAACCCCAAGCATCCACATGAATGGGCCGGATCAAAACGATGGGAAAAGGTGGAGGATCTTAGCCATGAGTTCTACAACCTCGGCCACATGATCGAGGGAGCAATTGCCCACTACCAGGCCACCGGGAAACGCAATTTCCTCGACATAGCCATCAAATATGCCGACTGCGTCTGCAATGCCATCGGAGATGGACCCGGGCAGATTGTAAGAGTACCGGGGCATCAGATAGCAGAAATGGCACTTGCAAAACTGTATCTTGTCACCGGAGACAAGAAATATCTTGATCAGGCAAAATTTTTCCTCGACAAACGCGGCTATACATCTCGCAAGGACTTTTATAGCCAGGCCCACAAACCTGTTGTCGAGCAGGATGAGGCTGTAGGTCATGCTGTACGTGCCGCGTATATGTATGCAGGTATGGCAGATGTCGCAGCACTGACCGGAGACTCAGCGTATATCCATGCCATAGACAAGATATGGGACAATATCGTCAACAAGAAATACTACATAACCGGAGGAATCGGGGCTACGAGCAACGGTGAGGCATTTGGCAAAAATTATGAACTTCCCAATATGTCGGCTTATTGCGAGACATGCGCAGCCATCGGCAATGTATACGTGAATCATAGGCTGTTTCTATTGCACGGAGAATCAAAATATTATGACGTACTCGAGAGGACACTCTACAATGGCCTGATTTCCGGCGTATCGCTCGACGGAGGAGCATTCTTCTATCCCAACCCCCTTGAGTCGATGGGCCAGCACCAGCGTCAGCCATGGTTTGGATGCGCCTGCTGCCCATCCAACATCGCGCGGTTCATTCCCTCGCTTCCGGGCTACCTTTATGCTGTTAAGGACAAGGATGTATATGTGAATCTTTTTATGTCGAACAATGCAAACCTTTGGGTAGGAGGCAAGTCTGTGGAACTAAGTCAACAGACCCAATATCCATGGAACGGAGACATAAGCATCGATGTGGATAAAAACAAAGCCGGGAAATTCACCATGAAAATCCGTATACCGGGATGGGTCAACAACAAGCCGACCCCGGGCGATCTCTACAGCTACACCGACGGAAAAAGGCTTGGTTACACAGTGAGCATCAACGGGCAACCGGCAGATGGATATCTTGACAAGGGTTACTATTGCATCGACCGCAACTGGAAGAAAGGAGACAAGGTTGACATTCACTTCGACATGGAACCGCGCACAGTGAGGGCCAACGACCTCGTTGAGGCAGACCGCGGACGAGTGGCAGTGGAGCGAGGACCGATAGTATATTGCGCCGAGTGGCCGGACAATGACTTTGACGTGCTGAGTGTCTTCATGAATCAGACGCCCAAATACAATGTCAGCGAGCGACCGGACATGCTATATGGGATCACCACTCTTGACACTGAGGCTCAGATTCTTGGTTACAACAAAGATGGGAAATTAACTACGACAGATGTCAATCTGACGCTTATACCCTACTATGCATGGAATCACCGGGGACCTGGCAACATGGCTGTTTGGTTGCCACAGCAGTTATCAGCGTCACGTCCGACACAACCGGCGACCTTGACATCAGAAAGTAAGGTTGAGGCTTCTTATGAAGGTTCGTCGCTGTCGTCCATCAAAGACCGACTTGTGCCGAAGGATGCCAACGACCGCAGTGTGCCATATTACCACTGGTGGCCCAAGCAGGGAGGCACGGAATGGATAGTGTATCGTTTTCCGGAGACTTCCAAGGTGGGGGAATCCACCGTATATTGGTTTGATGACGGGCCATGGGGCGGTTGCAGGGTACCGAAATCATGGAGTCTTGAATATCTTGATGCAGAGGGGAATTGGCAGCCGGTAAGCAATCCTGACAAGTTCGGGACAGCCAAGGGAGTGGCAAACACTGTGATGTTTGATCCGGTAGAAACAGCAGCAATGCGCATCAACATCGACTTGCCCGACGATAACTCCGCTGGCATCTATGAGTGGGAAGTGAAATAATCACTCATCTTAATCCATTGAAAAATCAGCCGCCCAGAGGTATCCGGGCGGCTGATTTTGCAGGGTTGAAATGGCGATATATTATGGATAATTTGATAGAATGGAGAAAAATGATTAAATTTGCGATGTGAAAGTACTGAGGAAATATCGGATAACGGTAGAAGATGAGTCACGGCTGAGGCAAATAGCCTCTGTCAGCGTACGCCCATATATTCTATGGGCAGGGTGCGCTGTGGCCTTTCTGTCGGTACTTGTCGTTGCGACACTGCTCATTATGGTGACACCTCTACGGACACTGCTGCCGGGTTATCTGAAAAGCGGAGAACGAACAGCCGCCGAAAACGGCATGTTGAGGTTGGACTCAATCAGGGATGCCTACAACGTCAACAGTCTCTATCTCAACAATCTGATGACAGTCTTCGACACTGACAGGACACCCGAGGACAGTGTGATGAGCACTGGCACAGCCAATGAGTTGCCACCCGACTCACTCCTTCCCTCCTCTCCGAGAGAGAGGGATTTCATCAGCCAGATGAAAGAGAGGGAGAAATACAATGTCAATGTGCTGGCGCCAATCGCCGGAGAGCAACTCAGAATTTATCCGGTGGCCAACGGAGCAATCCTATCGGAGCAATCCGTCGGCGCAGACAAAGCAAGGATTCTCACCCCCAAGCAGAGTCCTATTTGCGCACTCAGCGATGGTCGGATTTTGGCAGTGCAAAACAGTTCGCCAGAGGGAGGAGCATCGATAGTGATGCAGCACGACAACGGTTTTGCGAGCCGCTATTCGCATATAGGCACCCCGACAGTGAGTCCCGGGACGCACGTGGATGGCGGGGCAGTTATAGCACAGGGAGCGACCGGAGGCGCCACAGCACCGGGATATTTCTATCTTGAGATGTGGTATGACGGGACGCCGGTGGCACCCGGACAATATTTGAAAATGAACTGAAATATAAAATATATGGATAAAATAAAGAGTATTGGGGTGTTGGGATCCACCGGGAGTATCGGAACCCAGACCCTCGACATAATAGCCAAATATCCCGAGAAATACCGCGCCGGGGTACTCACAGCACGCAAGCAATGGGAACTGCTTGCCAAGCAGGCACTGAAGTTTCATCCCGATGTGGTGGTGATAGGCGACGAAAAATATTACCAACAACTTAAAGAGGCACTTAACGGCAGCGGCATAGAGGTGGCAGCCGGTGCTGATGCCATTGCAAACGCGGCAGCCCATCGGGGGATAGACACAGTGGTGACCGCCATGGTGGGCTACAGCGGACTGATTCCGACCATATCGGCAATAAAATCAGGAAAGACAATTGCACTGTCGAACAAAGAGACCCTCGTAGTGGCCGGACAACTCATCACAAGTCTATGCAAGGAATATGGGGTAAGCATAGTTCCGGTAGATAGCGAGCATTCAGCAATATTCCAATGTCTGGTGGGTGAAAACCGCGCAGAGATGCGCAAGATAATACTTACGGCAAGCGGAGGCCCCTTCCGCAAGTTTACGAAAGAACAACTTGAAACTGTAACGCCCCCAGACGCGCTGAAACATCCCAACTGGGACATGGGAGCGAAAGTGACCATCGACTCAGCGTCGATGATGAACAAGGGATTTGAGATGATAGAGGCCCGCTGGCTCTTTGACTGCCAGCCGGAAAACATTGAGGTGGTGGTGCATCCGCAGTCGATAGTGCATTCGATGGTGGAATACCGCGACGGCAGCATGAAGGCGCAGCTTGGAGTGCCGGACATGCACACCCCGATTGCATACGCGCTCTCCTATCCGCAGAGATTTGAGACCGACGTTCGACCGATGCAACTCGAGGACTATGCGACCCTTACTTTCGAGCGTCCGGACATGGACAAATTCCCACTTCTCGGCTACGCATTCAAGGCTATTGCAAAAGGAGGCACAATGCCCTGCATACTAAATGCCGCCAATGAGATAGCAGTCCAGGCATTTCTTGAAGGGAAAATACGCTTCACCGACATGCCGAAGATTGCAGAAAAGACAATGGAGAAGACATCCTGGAGCGACACGCCTGATTTGGATACACTAATCGCGACCAATGCCGAGGCAAGGAAAACCGCAGCAGAGATAGCCGAAGGTCTTTCCTCAACAAAATAAACCCATAAACGAATAAACCCATAAACATTCAACTTTGGAAACATTTTGGATAAAGGCGGCGCAGCTGGTGCTTGCACTCGCCATTTTGATAATCATACACGAGTTCGGACACTTCCTTTTTGCCCGTATTTTTGGCATCCGGGTGGAAAAATTCTATATCTTCTTCGACCCCTGGAAGGAACTTTTCAAGTGGAAACCGGGGAAATACATCGGCGGACTTGGCAAACAAAAGAATCTCTCAAAAGCAGAGGAACCCGAAACCAAGGAAACCGACACCTGCACACCGAAGAAAAATTCATTCTGGGGCGACACCGAATATGGCATTGGTTGGATACCGCTTGGAGGCTACTGCAAGATTTCCGGTATGATAGACGAGTCGATGGATACGGAGCAGATGAAACAGCCGGCGCAGCCATGGGAGTTCCGCAGCAAACCGGCGTGGCAACGGCTCTTGGTGATGATAGCCGGGGTGCTCTTCAATTTCCTGCTCGCCATACTGATCTATGCGGGCATAGTTTTCGCAACGGGTGAGAGATACGTGGCATTGTCGGATGCCAAAATGGGCATGCAATATTCAGGAGCAGCCCTAAAGGCTGGCTTCCACAATGGCGACATCCCCATTGAGGCAGACGGAAAAAAACTTGACGGGATACCTGGAGATGACCGGATGGAGATGATGCAGGCAAAGACTGTAAAGGTGCTCCGCGATGGCAAAGAAGTGACAATCAACATACCGGAGAAATTCATTTTCCAACTTGACGAGGAGATAAAGAGCGACACAGCCACCATCAATTTCTTCACCTACCGCATACCGACCAGAATCACCCAGGTAATGCCGGGCGAAGGGGCAGCCAAGGGGGGAGTGAAAGAAAACGATGAGGTCATTGCGATCAACGGCACACCGACTCCGGCATTGACGGATTTCCTATCGACATTGGCGGAATATCCATCGCAGACCATCGACCTGACAGTGGTCAGAGGAGAGGAAGCAAATAAAGATACCGTCACCCTCCCCATCAAACTCTCCGACGGGGCGAAGATGGGAGTAGGACTTGAAGTGGATCCATCGGCATTCTACGCCACGCATGAGAAGAAATACAATCTTCTGACATCAGTGCCTCGCGGCATTGAGATGGGAGTGGACAGACTGACCAGCTATGCGAAGAGCATGAAACTGGTCTTCACCAAGGAAGGGGCCAAGTCAGTCGGAGGATTCGGGGCCATCGGCAGTATCTTCCCGGAAAGCTGGGACTGGATTGCCTTCTGGAACATTGCCGCATTCCTTTCGGTGGCATTAGCATTTATGAACATTCTTCCAATACCGGCACTTGATGGAGGGCACGTCCTATTCCTGCTCTATGAAGTGATTTTCCGCCGCCAACCATCGGAGAAATTCATGGAGAGAGCGCAGATGGCCGGTATAGCATTCCTGATACTATTGCTTGTGTATGCCAACGGGATGGATATTGTGAGGTTCTTCATTAAATAGTTATGGTTTAAGGTTTAAGGTTTAATTTATTTGAGATTTGATGATAAAAGTATAGTCGGATTAACAAACTAAGCTCTAAACTCTAAACGCTATCACAGAAAAAGATGAAAGAGATAATATTGAAGAGGGGAAAGGAGGAGAGCATATTGAGACATCACCCCTGGGTCTTTTCTGGGGCAATTGCCAAATTGCCGGAAGGACTCGAAGAGGGAGACCTCGCAGTGGTGAAGGGCTTTGACGGAACAGTGTTGGGAATAGGCCATTACCAAATAGGATCGATAGCCGTGAGGTTGCTTGAATTTGGAGTTGACCATCTTCCTGAAGACTTTTTCCGGGAGCGTCTTGAAGCGGCATTCCGACTTCGACAGACCCTTGGGCTTATCCGTCCGGACAATGACTGCTTCCGCCTTGTGCA
The DNA here is from genome assembly GCA_964388725.1 of uncultured Sangeribacter sp. Classification (GTDB taxonomy): domain Bacteria; phylum Bacteroidota; class Bacteroidia; order Bacteroidales; family Muribaculaceae; genus Lepagella. Next base: position 77,316 of record CAYMBR010000003.1, read on the forward strand.
TGGAGAAGGAGATTTCCTTCCGGGGCTTGTGATAGACATCTATGGAGACACTGCAGTGCTACAGGCTCACAGCCCGGGGATGCACTTTGAGCGACGCCGCATAGCCGAGGCATTGATCTCACTGCCAGATGCGAGAATCCGCAATGTATATTACAAAAGCGAGACAACACTGCCCTACAAGGCAAATCTTGACCCGGAAAACGAGTATCTCGTAGGAGGCTACGACGGCAACATCGCAACAGAAAACGGTCTTCAATTCAACATAGACTGGCTTCGGGGTCAAAAAACCGGATTCTTTGTGGATCAGCGAGAAAACCGTGCCCTCTTAGAGAAATTCGCAAAGGGACGCAAGGTGCTGAATATGTTCTGCTACACCGGAGGATTCTCCGTGTATGCAATGCGTGGAGGAGCAGAGAGCGTAGTGTCGGTGGATTCGTCATCGAAGGCTGCGGCACTGACCGATGCCAACATCGAGCTGAATTTCCCCGGCGATCCACGCCACAAGACCTATGCAGTGGATGCCTTCAAATATCTGAACGATATGCCAGACAAGGAATATGACCTCATCATCCTTGACCCGCCGGCATTTGCAAAACATCGGTCAGCTCTTAAAAACGGACTTATCGGATACCGCAAACTCAACACCAAGGCATTTGAGAAGATAAAGCCTGGCGGAGTCCTATTCACCTTCTCTTGCTCACAGGTGGTGACCCGCGAGGCATTCCGGTTAGCTGTCTTCAGTGCGGCTGCAAAATCAGGCAGGAAAGTTAGAATCCTTCACCAAATGACCCAACCGGCCGACCACCCGATAGACATCTCGCATCCCGAAGGGGAATACCTGAAGGGGTTGGTGTTGTATGTGGAGTAATTGAGAATTGAGAATTGAGAATTGAGGATTGAGACAATAATAACAACAAAATATGGATAAAATTAAGACAATAGTGGCCGGAGGGGCATTGCTACTCGGCTCAATGACAACAATGGCAAAGGAAAATCCAAATTTCGACTATAAGGTGGACCGCTTCGCCGACATCGAGGTACTACGCTATGAGGTGCCCGGCTACAATGACCTGACACTCCAACAGAAAGAGATGCTCTATTATCTCTCGGAGGCGGCGCAGTGGGGTCGGGACATCATCTGGGACCAAAACGGCAAATACAACCTGAAACTTCGCCGCATCTTGGAGAAAATCTACCAGAATTTTGACGGCGACAAGAACTCCGCCGACTGGAAGGGATTCGAGAAATATATGAAACAGGTATGGTTTGGCAACGGACCGCACCACCACTACAGCAATGACAAATTCACTCCGGAATTTTCCGAGACTTTCTTCGACGAGCAAGTTGGCAAACTCTGCAAGAACTGCGTGGGAGCAAAAGATGACAAGGAACGCGGAGAAATAGTGGCTACCATCCGTCAATATATCTTCGACCCGACATTCATGCCAAAAAAGGTGAGCCTTGACTCAACGACAGGAGATGTAGTGGCCAACTCAAGTGTGAACCTTTACGACGGAGGAGTCACCCAAGAAGAAGTGGAGGCTTACTATGCATCCAAGAAAAAGCCCGACGATCCGACCCCAATCTCATACGGTCTGAATGCCAAGGTGGTGAAAGACAAAGATGGCAACATAGAGGAAGAGCATTATTATCTCAACGGACTATATGGAGAGGCCATACGCAACATCATATATTGGCTCGACAAGGCAAAGAATGTGGCAGAAAATGATGCACAGCGAGCCTACATCACCAAACTCATCGACTACTATATCACCGGCGACCTACGCCTTTTCGATGAATACTCAATTCTCTGGGCGGAAGACACCAATTCAGATGTGGATTTTGTGAATGGGTTCATAGAGAGCTACAACGACCCACTTGGCATGACCGGAAGCTGGGAAAGCTACGTCAACTTCCGCAACAGGGAAAGCACCAAGCGCACCAACATCATCTCAAGCAACGCACAATGGTTTGAAGACAACGCTCCGATTGATCCACAATACCGCAAACCGCAGGTGAAAGGAGTATCGGCAAAGGCCATCAACGCAGTGATGCTTGCCGGGGATGCCTATCCTGCAACAGCAATCGGCATCAACTTGCCGAATGCTGACTGGATACGAGCAGCGCATGGCAGCAAGTCAGTTACGATAGAAAACATCACAGAGGCTTACGCCGAGGCAAGCAAGGGGAATGGTTTCAGAGAGGAATTTGTAATCGACGAGCCGACCCGCAAACTGATGGATGAATATCTTTATCAAACAGATATGCTCCACACCGACCTTCACGAATGCCTTGGACATGCATCCGGACAACTTGCCCCTGGCACCGACCCCGATGCTCTGAAGGAAAACGGAAGCACCTTGGAGGAAGCACGAGCAGACCTCTTCGCCCTATATTATCTTGCAGATCCGAAACTTGTGGAACTTGGTATCCTCGACAACCCGGAAGCTTACAAGGCGGAATACTATCAGCAGATGATGAACGGCATCATGACCCAGCTCAACCGTATCGAATTGGGCAATGATGTGGAGGAAGCACACATGCGCAACCGCCAGCTCATAGCAGCGTGGGTACTTGACCATGCCAAAAAGTCGAAGGCTGTGGAACTGGTGAAGAAAGGAGGCAAGACATACGTGAAGATAAACGACTATAAAGAATTGCGCAATCTCTACGGACAGTTGCTGAAAGAAATCCAGAGAATCAAATCGACAGGAGATTACAAGGCCGGCAATGAACTGGTGCAGAAATATGCTGTGAAGGTTGACCCGAAACTACACAAGGAAGTATTGAACCGCTTCTCAACTCTCGACATACCTCCCTACAGAGGCTTTGTCAATCCTGTATATACTCCGACGTATGACAGCGATGGCAACATAACTGATGTTACCATTTCATATACCGAATCATATCCGGAGCAGATGCTGCGCCAGAGCAAGAAGTATAATGCGCTTAAGTAAATGCACAATGCATAATTCACAATGCACAATAAGTCTGATACGGAAGGAGTTTTTTGCCTTGCGCAATGGACTAATTGCCGACACACTGAGGAAAGGAGGGCTGGAGCAGAAGTATATCTTCGGGCTTCAGCTCCCGCAGCTTAAAGAGATAGCATCCAGACACCGTTCTTCTTCAGATGAAGAGGCAGCCAACATGGCAAGGGAACTATGGGAAGACCGGGAATGCCGGGAATCTAGGCTTCTTGCTTGCCACCTCATGCCGCATTCGCTTATTTCCAAAGAAGAAGCAGCAGAATGGGCAAAAGATATAAAGAGCAGAGAAGAGGCTGACATATTGGCTTTCAGACTGCTTAGATATCTGCCATTTGCTACAGAATTAGCTGATGCCATGAGTAATTCTGATTCAGAATTGCAGAAATATATGGAGATTGCGATAAGGAGATTTCTGGATTAATGACTTTAAGGACTTTAATGGCCTTAAAGCTTTAAATAAGTTGGAAATATCATGATTATAAAGAAATTGGCGATAATGGCGATAGGGGCTATGCTTCTATCTGGAGGAATACCGGCCAAGGCAGCCATGCCACCCGAAGCAGAAAAGAGCGGAGGGAAATTTGAGGTCGGAAGGGGTACGTTTCTGCTCAACGGAGAACCATTTGTGGTGAAGGCTGCCGAGTTGCATTATCCGCGCATTCCGCAACCCTACTGGGACCAACGCATAAAGCTTTGCAAGGCTCTCGGCATGAACACCATCTGCCTCTACACCTTCTGGAATGCCCACGAACCGAAAGAGGGGGAATTTGACTTTACCGGACAGAATGACCTGCGGGAATTTATCAAGCTCTGCCAGGAAAACGACATGAAGGTGATACTCCGTCCGGGGCCATACGTTTGTGCCGAATGGGAAATGGGAGGCCTACCATGGTGGCTACTGAAGAAAAAGGACATCAAACTACGCGAGAATGACCCTTACTTCCTTGAGAGAGTAGATAAGTTTCAGAAAGCAGTGGCCGAGCAGGTTGGAGACCTCACAATATCTGACGGAGGACCAATCATTATGGTTCAGGTGGAGAATGAATATGGATCTTACGGAATAGACAAACCTTACGTGGCGAACATCCGCGACATGCTCCGCAAGAATTTTGGGGATGACGTCACACTCTTTCAATGCGACTGGGCGTCCAATTTCGAAAACAACGGGCTCGACGACCTTATCTGGACCATGAACTTCGGCACCGGTGCCAACATCGACAAACAGTTTGCACGCCTAAAGGAACTGCGACCGGAGAGTCCGCTGATGTGTTCAGAATTCTGGAGCGGATGGTTTGACAAATGGGGAGCAAACCATGAGACACGTCCGGCAGCCGACATGATAGCCGGCATCGACGAAATGCTATCAAAGAGAATATCCTTCAGCCTCTACATGACTCACGGAGGCACAAACTGGGGACACTGGGCTGGCGCAAACTCACCTGGATTTGCACCGGATGTCACCTCCTACGACTATGATGCTCCAATTAGTGAAAGCGGTCAGATAACACCAAAATATACCGAACTTCGCAATACACTGAAGAAATATTATGATGGCAATCTGCCGAAAATTCCAGCCACAATCCAACCGATAGAAATCAAGGAATTCCAGTTTGAGAGTGTGGCACCTCTCTTTGCCAATCTTCCGGAAGGGAAGAAAAGCCATGACATAAAGACGATGGAGGAGTATGACCAAGGCTTCGGAAGCATTCTCTACCGCACTACCCTACCCGAATTGCCTGATGGAGGAGTATTGACTATCAATGAGCCGCACGACTATGTACAGGCGTTTGTGGACGATAAATATATCGGCACCCTTGACCGCCGGTTAGGGGAAAAGAGTCTTAAACTACCCAAATGCGGAGCTGACGCAAAACTCGATATACTCGTGGAGGCAATGGGACGCATAAATTTCGGACGTGCCATCAAGGATTTCAAGGGAATCACCGACAATGTGACGGTTACGGAAGAAAAGAACGGCTACACCTTCACCTGCGACCTGAAAAACTGGGAGGTGTTCAATATTGAGGACACACTGGAGTTTTATGAAGCGATGGAATATGTGCCTATTTCGGAAGCGGTTAAAGCTGCCGATTCCATGCAAAATCCGGCGGTTAAAACCGCCGGCTCCATACTAAGATTGCCGAGGGGCGTATATAAGGGGACATTCAATGTCAGCAAACCATCGGATACATTCCTCAGTTTTGAGACGTGGGGCAAGGGATTGGTGTATGTCAATGGTCATCCACTTGGACGAATATGGGAAATCGGACCTCAACAGACACTATATATGCCGGGGTGCTGGCTAAAAAAAGGGAAGAACGAAATAATGGTGTTTGACATCGTAGGACCTACAGCAGCAGTATCTAAAGGACTGAAAGAGCCGCTTTTGGATAATCTTAATGTCAAAAAACCGGCGACCCGCCGCAATGAAGGTGAAACTCTTGACCTGAGTGGCGAAACACCGGCTTTGGAAGGCACATTTGCCCCCGGCAATGGCTGGCAGGAACGGCTTCTTCCGGAAACGGCAGAAGGACGCTACATCTGCATAGAGGCAATCAACGGCATAGACAGCAGCAAGGATGTGGCAGCGATTGCAGAACTCTATGTTCTTGATGAGAATGGGAAACGGATGTCGCGTGAGCCATGGACAGTGTATTATGCCGACAGCGAGGACATCAAGAATTCCAACCGCACCGCCGACAAGGTATTTGACCTCCAGGAGTCAACATACTGGAGCACTCAGAAAGGTGTGCCATTTCCACATCATATTGTGATTGACCTTGGAGAAAACAAGAAGATCTCAGGTATTCAATATCTTCCAAGAATGGAGAGCAACGTACCAGGAGCGATAAAGGATTTCAAGGTATATGTAATGCACAATGCACAATGCACAATGCACAATTGATTGCATTTGGCAGGACAATTATGATATTAAAGCATCAATTTTTTAGATGTGGTTTTAGATGATTGAGAAACGATTGCCGGGGAGCCGCTGGATGATGCCGTCAAATTCCATCTCACCGAGCAATGACATCAATTCCTGAACAGGAATTCCGGTGCGCTCGCGAACCGCATCGAGAGGCATCGGATCAAGGTTAGAACGAAGGCAGTCGAATACTGTCTTCGTTTTTCCCTCCAATTCAGGGAACAAATCGCGTTGCTGCGCGACCACATTTCCATTGATAGGTTTCCATCCCAGAGCTGACACCATTTCCGCTGCCGAGCCAGCCATCAAGGCCTTTTGCGTGCGGATAAGACGGTTGCAGCCGGCACTCATTTCATCGCCAATTCTTCCGGGCACGGCAAAGAGTTCCCGGCCATAGGAGGAAGCGACGGCAGCTGTAGACATCGCCCCTCCCCTGTCGGCACTCTCCGCCACAATGACGGCGTCAGTGAGGGTGGCGACTATACGGTTTCTCTCCAGAAACCTACTTTTGAAAGGGGCCACGCCAAAAGGATATTCCGAGACCAAAGCACCACCCGACTCCACAATTCTCTTAGCCAAGGCACGATTTTGAGAAGGATAAATAGTATTTAGGCCATGCGCAAGCACTGCGAGAGTTGGCAGTCCATAATTAAGGGCGGCAGTATGAGCAGCAGTATCGATGCCGAGTGCCAGGCCACTTACTATGGTCAAATCCTCAAAATAAGGAGCCATATCCCGGACAAAATTATCGACGTAACGCACTCCGTAGGCTGTGGCATGGCGAGTGCCCACAATACTGATCATCTTAGAGGCATCAAGATTTGCGCTACCGAATATATATATAGTCACCGGGGCACGGTCAATGTCGGACAGACGTACAGGATAGTCGTCGTCGGTCATAGAGACTGACAAGATGCCATGTTTTTCCATAAACTCCGATTCTTTTCTGGAGCGGAAAATGGCATCATCGCGCACCATTTTGTCGAGAAGCGGCGCACTTTTGATGGAGAGGATTTCGGAGAGTTCATTCTGCCGCATGGAGAAGAACTCATAAGGGGTCACACCGCACTGCTGCAGATGCCTGACAAATGTGGCATCCACACCGGGAGTCAAAGACAAGGCTATACCAAGCAGCCGCGACTGATCCATCTTTAATACTTAGTTGATATATTTTTCAAATACTTTCGCCAGTTCGTCGCCCCGGGAAAGTTTGCCATTTTTCAAAACAACGACATTCACGAGAGCCTGGCACACGAGTTCACCACCGGGCCGCATAATGTCCTGGTGGAAAATGAACCGCGGACCTTTGCGTTCGAGACGAAGGCAAGACAAAAAACTTTCATTTCCCCTAAGCGACGATATATATTCAATCTCCACCTTACGCACCACGGCATCAAGGCCCTGATTGTGCATTTCCACGAAAGAGAGACCGGCGTCGCTGCAGAATTTATGGCGAGTATGCTCCATATAGTGGAAATAATTGGCATTATTGACAATTTGCTCGCAGTCGAGTTCATAGTCGCGAACCTCCATCTCCATGATGAAGCAATATTTTCTATTAGAGTTTTTGAGTATTCGCATCGTTGTATTCTATTATGTTCTTTCTTAATTCGCAAGTTGGATGAGGAGGTTGCATACCCCTTGGCACATATAACACTTTGACGGGCGAATCGACGAGATGAAGGATTGTGAAATCACCCTTATCGACTCTTTTTGCCACCTTAGAGTCGAAAATTGTCATTGTTCCTGTTTCAACCCAATGAGGCGACTCATTTTCATTTTCCGCGGGTTCGGCCCTGAAGATCGTGACGAAATAACGTTCAGGCCTTGTCTCAATAGTATGCGGCAACATATTGAGCATTATATGAGTGTCGATCAATTGAGTGAAATAAATGAAAAATGCCATGATTGGCGACATGGTAAGGCAGACAATCAATCCGAGAATCATCAATCTAACACTGCAGATTGCCCCTATAAAGACGAGTATCACGCCCACACTTCCGGAAAGCCAAAGAGACCATGAGACGGAAGGTGTGCACATCAGATAGTAGAATAGTTCTTTTTTGCTGACAATTATAAAATCAGGTGGGTTCATTATCTACGGAAATCGCTGTAGGTTTTTAGATTATGAGGGACAAGAATCTGGAGATAACCAGTGCCTTCCGGATTGCGGAGACGATTTAGATCAATATATTTGTCGCCGTTGTCATAGTGCATAGGGAAGACTTCGTCGCGTCGGGCCTTTGCTTCATCGGAGGCTTTAGAATGTCCGTCGGGGAGGAGGCCACGCAGGTCGGGATGGACACCATGAGGTCCGTATGTGACAGGATAAATCAGGGCACAAGGTGGATACCCAAGACCGGTCCACATTATGTAGTCGTTAGTCGTTAGTCGGGAGTCATCAGTCGGATGGGGGATTGAGCCTTCGATAACGATTACAGCACTGGATTTATATCGAGGGATGAAATCCTGGTCGATGACCCAACGCTGGCGAGGGTCGGCAGCGAAGTCCTTATCCCAAAGGCTATGGTAGAAAGAGCGGGATACGAACTCGGTGAGAAGTTCGGGTGTAACCTTTGAGTTTTCCACAAATGGGGCGATATGTCGGAGAGCATTTGCCTCGCGGATATATCCGTATCCTTCCTGCGGGCGTCCTTCGTGACTATAGTTTGTGCGCACAAGTACATGATCGGGGCTGTCTTCTAGATTAATCCTGATATAGGAATCATTGTTTGTTTCGAAATAAGCACCGGCACCGGAGGCGTCGATCACACCGAAATTTGCCTCCACACCCATGGGGCGGGGCAGAGAATCGAGAAGAGACTGGAAATCATCCACTGTTCGGCATTTACGCAGGGCCAGAGTCATCACAAGGCCCTCTTTGTCCATATCCTTCTCCGGCACGTCGTCGTCCTTAATGTTGTAGGAAGCAGTGTTCATAATCGCAAATCCTTCGCTGTTGAAGCCAGTCCAACATTCACGGAGCAAGGAGTCGGAGGCATTGAAAAGGCCTGTATATCCAAATCCATCATAAGAGGGGGCGACGTGCTCCACCTTGTTGTCAACGGCGGAAGTGTCGCGGTGTTTCCATAGCAACGGCCGACCATTGGCGGTGCGGTCGGCACCGATTATGGCACTTGTGCAAGCAAAGGCGGATGCAAACGCCGAAGCCACGAAACAAATCAATATTAATGCTTGTTTTTTCATTAAATGCTAATTTAACAATAGCGCGAATTTAATAAAAAACCACATATTCACCAAAAAAACAAACAAAAATTATATAAAAATGGAATTATTACCTAAGGATCCCGTGATGTTGATGAGTTTTGTCAACATGAAGATGCGCGATGAATACCGGACTTTGGAAGATTTCTGTGCAAGCTACGGCATCAACGAGACAAAACTGCGGGCAGAGATGGAGAATGCCGGATTCAGCTGGATGCCGGGGATAAGGCAGTTTCGATAACCGACGAGATAGACGCAATTATCAACAGCTGTAAAGGGGAGGTCAACTGGATGGTGGGAAAAGAATTATTGACGTGCTCGACAAGGATCCGGACATGACTTTAAATACCAAACTTGTCAAAGACCTCTTTGGCTGCGCTACATACATCGCATGGCCTATATTTAATTTTAATGAACTATTGTTTTAACGAACTATTGTTAAAGACTTTAGCCCTTTTTATATCGTTTTTTGCTAAATTTTCACCAATGCCGGATACATTTCCAATGTCATCCCGGGTCATGATTCAATCGTCCAACGAGAAAAATTTTTTCTGAGAATTTCGCATTTTAGCTGCAATCTTATTGATCTTATTGATTTGTAGACAACGTGGTCGAGAGTAACTCGGAGATGAGTTCGTTGCCGATTTCTTTTGCTGGGAGTCGTGAGCAGATGATGAGCCTTTTTTGCTTTAGCGGTCATCTACAATGAAAAACCGGGACAGCTTCCAATTTCTTTTTTTGCGCAGCTCCATATATATTGGTTCATGGTTTAACGTGCATATACATATTGCCCGAACTAAACCAAATTTCATGTGGTTAACACATAATAATAGGGTACGAAATCTAAAATATCTTCTCACATTTCGTACCATATTCCAAAATAAATTATTACTCAACTTTCGGTTTTAGAGCTTTGTCAATAAAATAAATATAACATTATGG
>CAYMBR010000004.1:0-3571 GCA_964388725.1 uncultured Sangeribacter sp.
TCTCAATTACTATTGTGTTAAAAAATTAAAAAAAAATTAATAAAATTTGTGGGGATGAAAATTTTTTGTTAGTTTTGCCATGGGTTATAGTGTTAAGGCGATAAAATTGCTGAGAACTATGAACAAACTAATCCTTAAAATCGGAAGAAAGAAAGAATTAACCAAATAACATTTATTAATTAACATCATTTTTTTCACATGAAAAAACTTTTTCTCACATTAGCTGCAACAGCACTGTGCGCAACCGGTTTCGCCGGCACCCGCGTTCTGTATCAGCAGAACTTCGAGACAGCCTCTGATGTAGCCGCCACAGGTTGGACCTACGGCGGTGGCTCCATCTCAATTGCCTCCGACGAATATGGCAAGTACCTTGAGCTTTCACAAGGACAAAACAACGGCCGTTCAGGCTACGTGCAGTGGGGCAGCGACATCTTCCTCGATGCCAACGGCGAGTCAGTGCTTGAAGATGGAACATATCACGTAGAATTCGACTTCAGCATCGCTCAGAACTCCAACAACCAGTACAACAGCGAAATCACACTGTTTACTAATGAATTAGGCATTGCAAACCAGCCCTACCGTGGTCGTTGGAGTGATCCTATCGGCCCCTACAACTCATTCCTTTTCGACGCTTATCAGTGCAACACAGCAGCTGACACAGACATGCTCGTGGCAATCAATGCTCCCTATAATGAGACAGTAGCAGAAGACGGCACAGTTAGCTATTCAGTTGACACAACAGACCAGTCCACTCTAATTACCGGTGAATGGTACACTGTAAGTCTTGACGTTAACGTAAACACACGCGTAGTGGAGTATCAGGTAGAAAGCCTTACAGGAACAATTCTTAAAAGCGGAACTTACACAGTGCCTGAAACCAACCTTGGCACAGCAGAAGGCACAGAGGTTTCCATGTATGCAGAAGGCCTTTGGGTTATGGTAGCACGTTATAATACCATCATGGATTTTGACAACATCGTCATTTCATTCGATAGCTCTGTTGACACAGCCAATGCTCCGACAATTGCACTTAAGAGCGTAGGCGTAGATGCAAACGAAGAAGTGAACCTCAACATGCGTGCATATTCAATCACATTCCTTCCTGGTGAAACCCTTCACCTTACCGGAACAGACGGTACTGCTGAAGAAGTAGAATATGACGACTGCGATGGCTTATATGTATATTATACAGAAACAAGTGGTACTATTAAAGCTTACACCACCTGCGGAACAGCTACATCTGACGTAGTAGAAGTTGAGGTAGAGTGTGTACCTTGCGTGCTTCCTGCAGCTGAAGTTACCATCACATCAGTTGAAGCAGGTTATGGCAAGACATATAAACTTAGCGTCGACAACTCAGAAGTACCCACACAGCCGACTATCTTCATCAACTACGTATTTAATAGCGCAAACGGAGATGTACTTTCAGGCGAGAACCTGGCATCCGGAGAATCCATCACATTGACAGATGCCGGCACACTCACTCTTACCACCGCATCATTTGGTTTCCAGTCAACAACAACCACAGTGCAGAACAACATTCTCTTCAAGGTTAAGAATGAATGGGATTTCGCCCGCATGAGCGATGAGGAAATCAAAGCAGCTGGTTTCACAAATTGGCAGGTACTTAACAGCGCTACTACAAGTGGTTTCAGCAACTGGACAGCCCGCAAGCGTCTCTACTACTATGACTCAGCAACAGCTACAGTAGATGAAGAAAGCGGTGAGACAGTTTACACAGCAGTTTATCCTTTCGGATACATCTCAGACGATGACACAGTAAACGTACTTGACTATTCAGAAATCGGCACAGAAGGTGATGATCTCGGCATCAACGTAGCTGACTACGAACTCTTCCCCGGAATCACAGTATTTGCTGGCCACAACGTAACTTACCTGAAGCACCTCGGCGTAACAAACAACGCTACATCAGGTGGCAACTACAAGAACATTGTAGTTCTGAACGTAGATCCGACAGACTTTATCGTTGCCAACCTTATCAGCTCCTATGGTAGCAACTCTAACCACCCGATAGTAGCAACCACCGAAGAATACTATGGACTTCTTGAAGGTGAAGACAGCGTTTATCTGCCGGAACAAGTTACAGAAACTGTTGGTGAAGGAGATGACGCAACTGAAGTAGGTACTGGAGTATATAATGTTACTGTTCCTGTATATCGTATCGACACAGTCTGCACAAAACTGACAGTATATGCACAGGATCCTGATGCAGTAGAGGGTGTACAGGCAACAGAGGTTGCAGGTGACAACTACTACTACACTATCGACGGTCTCCGCCTTGCACAGCCGACTCGTCCGGGTCTCTACATCCACAACGGCAAGAAGATCATCGTGAAGTAAATTCAAGAATAGTTTAGGGTTTAGAGTTTAGAGTTTAGTCTATCTGAACTTTGACGATTGAACCTTGACTTCGGAAATATATTTGAGGGCTGGAAGCTTTAGCTTCCAGCCCTTACTGTCTTAGTATGGAGCATGCGGCTTTAGCCGCATGGCGGGTACGATGAATGCGGCGGCTAAAGCACGCCGCCTCCATACGAAGCTTAGTATGGAGCATGCGGCTTTAGCCGCATGGCGGGTACGATGAATGCGGCGGCTAAAGCACGCCGCCTCCATACGAAGCTTGGCATGGAGCATGCGGCTTTAGCCGCATGGACAAAGCTGAGGGCGGCGGCTAAAGCACGCCGCCTCCATACCAATCTCCCGTCTCCATACTATTTTTTTACCACTTTCTTATCTTATTCTGCTACTTATTTGTTATTTATATAGACAATTGTAATATCATTCATAATACTTTTTGCCAATCTTATCATGGAAAAGGATACTGACTTCAGAATTTCATTCGTAGATACATCCGAACCGATAAACAAATATTATGACTCTCTTCCCCATTGGGACCAATTAGGTAAAGTTCAATTCATCACTTTCAGACTTGCAGATTCTCTTCCACAAACAAAATTAGACGAATTAAAAGCAAAAATCGAAGTATTTAACAAACGATATCCCAAGCCCTGGGATAAAGATACTGAGAAACTGTACTATTCCACTATCGGTAAAAAAGTTGAATATTGGCTTGATCTGAATTATGGATCTTGCGTTTTGAAATATGAAGAAGTGAGGGAGAAAATGGTGGAAGGATGGCTGAAGCATCATAAAAAGAGCTTCTATCTGCATGAATTTGTAATTATGCCAAATCATGTACATATTCTTTTAAGTCCTTACGAAAAATTGGAAGATTGTCTGAAATTGATAAAAGGGTCAGCATCATTCTATGTCAACAGGACACTTGAAAGGAAAGGGACAGTATGGATGAAATCAGATTTTGACAGAATGGTAAGAAGTGAGGATTCCTTCAGATACTATGTTGATTACATTCACAAGAATCCCCGCGGCCTGCCGAATGGAACATATACATTATGGTCAGATCCGAAGCAGCTTTGGCAAAAGGAATTTCAAAAGAGGGGGAAAGAGGGAATCTGATGCGATGCGGCGGCTAAAGCACGCCGCCTCCATACGAAGCTTGGCATGGAGCATGCGGCTTTAGCCGCATGGA
>CAYMBR010000004.1:3671-12138 GCA_964388725.1 uncultured Sangeribacter sp.
ATGGAGCATGCGGCTTTAGCCGCATGGACAAAGCTGAGGGCGGCGGCTAAAGCACGCCGCCTCCATACTAAGACGCGGCATAGATTCAGAGTGATTTTTTTCATAATTTAAGTTAATTATTTTGCTGAATTTAATTAATATTATTAAATTTGCGTTGTGAAGAGTTAATGCGTAGAAAGAAGAGTTAACGTGTGAAAATTGGAATAATCTAACATCAAGATAAATGAAGAGAATAATTTTTGGGATGACGATGGCGGCTGCGATGGCAAGCATCGGGATGCCGGCAGAGGCGCAGCGCAGGATGGACAGCCTCGACAGAGGCCTGGTGGCTGTCAAGACCGATGCCGGAGTATTCTGCTCCTGGCGCATCAATGCCGACGAGTGGGACAACACCCTCTACAACATCTATCGCGGAGGCACAAAACTGAACAACGAGCCTCTGCGCGTGTCAAACTACACGGACGCTTCTGGTTCTCTCGACGCCACCTACACTGTGACGGCAGTGGTAGATGGCAAGGAACTGGAAGCCTGCGCCCCGGGTTCGGTGTGGGAAACCAACTACACCATCATCAAACCGCAACACGCTGCTGAAATCACAATGGACCTCACCCCCAACGATGCGACAGCAGCTGACGTGGATGGCGACGGTGAACTGGAAATCATCATCAAATACGACCCGAACTTCAGCAATTATTCGGAAGGAGACAATGGCATATTCACAGTGATCGAATGCCTGAAGATGGACGGCAGGGTTCTCTGGTGGATCAACTGCGGTCCGAACATGGGCGACTTCCAGAACAACGAGATCAACATAGCCGCCTACGACTGGGATGGCGACGGAAAGGCGGAGGTGGTATTCCGTGCCGCCGACGCCACGGTAATCCACCAGGCTGACGGCAGCACATACACCGTGGGCGACGGGAGCCTCAACTACCGCAGCGGCAGCAGTTTTCCCGACGGGCAATGGTTTACCCGCTGGGGCAGGGAGTATCTCATATATGCTGACGGCGAGACCGGAAAACCCTACGATGACATCGAATATCCGCTGAAACGAGTGGAGGACGAGAACAACCCCGACGGGCTTCTCTCCGGCAGCGCATACGACACACTTATCAACGATGAATGGGGTGACGGCTACGGCCACAGAAGTTCGAAGTATTTCTTCGCCGCCCCATATATTGACGGCCAAAAGCCGAGCATCTTCCTGGCACGCGGCATCTACACCCGCCACAAGATGATCACATACGACGTGAATCCTGAGACTCACCGACTCGCGGAGAGATGGAGATGGAACGGCACCGAGGGTGACTGGTATGGCCAGGGCTATCACAACATGGGGATTGCCGACGTAGATATGGACGGCAGAGACGAGATTGTATATGGTTCGATGGTGATTGACGACAACGGCAAGGGCCTCTCCACCTGCGGCCTTGGTCACGGCGACTCGCAGCACTGCGGCGACTTCGACCCCTACAGCCACGGACTGGAAATCTTCGCATGTAATGAAGACTCACCCAACAACAACTACCGCGACGCGACTACTTCAAAAATATATTACCGCACAACCGGCAGCAACGACGACGGACGCGCCCTCTGCGGCAACTTCATCGATGAGTATCCCGGATCTGAGGGTATATCATCAAAAGACGACAATCTGATCTGCGGAGCATCGCACAAGGGAATAATCGGCGACAGCAAATCGACAGTGAGCATCACCCAAAACTTCAGGGTATTCTGGGACGGCGACCTTTGCGACGAGTCGTTTGACTACAACAACGGCAAGAACTCACAAGGAGCCATCTACAAGGCCAAAGTGGGACAGATAGCATTGCTAACCGGAAGCAAGACCAACAACGACACCAAGGGGACACCCTGTTTCCAGGGCGACATCCTCGGCGACTGGCGCGAGGAATACATCATGCGCGATGCTGACAACAACATCCGCATCTATACCACCGACATACCGACAGAACACAGAATATACTCACTCTGGTATGACCATCAGTATAGAAATGCGATGGTATGGCAGATGTGTGGCTACAACCAGACCCCACATGTAAGTTTTGCGCTGAGCGAGTTTGAAGACATCGCTGTGCCCCCCGCTCCCCTATCGCTGACAGGGAAAGAGACAGTAGCCAACGGCGGCAGCATCGACTCCTCGCTCAACGGCAAGAGCGTAGTGGTATATGGCAACGAAGATGTAACGGTCAACGCAGCTGAGGGGGTTGCCCCGGAAGTGCTGACAGTGAACGCCCCGACATGGGTGCAGGGTCACAACGACAATAACAACATCACAACCCAGACTTATACCCACACCATAGCATCCGGAAGTTTCGGAGGGGAGATGAAACTCATCAAGCAGGGCGACGGACGACTCGTGATGCCCGACGGCACACACAGTTACTCCGGCAAGACGGAGATATGGGCCGGCACAATCGCCCTCAATGGCGAACTGACCAACAGTGAGGTATGGCTCAACAGATTCGGAGTGCTTGAGACGAGCAACCTTAATCTGCCCAAGGGACTTGACATGAGCTACGCCTCCGAACTCATACTCGGAAATGCGGAGGAGGCGGGAAGCCTGACCACAAGTGAACTGACATTGGGATTCGGATCGATAGTGAATCTTGACGTGTTTGCCGACCAGACCATCGACCGGGTGAATGCCTCAAAACTGATCATCGAGACCAAAGACTGGGTGAATGGACCTGAATACCTGCAGCCCATCATCAAATTTGCAACGGCCGACGGCTCAGATGCCACCACCCTGCCCGAAGGTAGATATCTCATTGGCGAAGTCGGTGAAATCGAAGGAAGCCTTGACAACTTAGTGATATTGGGTCTTGACGAAGTGAAAAAGGAACTCATCTACGAGGATGGGAAACTTTACATCAACCTTACGGCGTTTGTGCCGGGCGACAAGACATGGGTCGGCGGAGAAGACGCAGTATGGAACCTTGACAGCAGCGCAAGTTTCATAAACGCGGAAACTGCTGAGAACGATGTGTTTGTACCGGGCGACAACGTAATTTTTGACGACAGCGCAGAGACCACCAATGTGGTGATCGAAGGGAGACTGCAACCGGCAAGCGTGACCTTCAACAACGAGACAAAAGACTACACACTCTCCGGCGACGGACAGATTGTGGGGGATGCAAAACTCGTGAAGGAAGGAGCCGGCACACTGACCATCAGCAACATCAATTCCTACACCGGAGGCACATACATCAACGGAGGAAAAGTGATAGCCGGAGTATTTGCCAACAGCATCGGCACAGACTTGGGAGCACTCTCCGACGTGAGCACCCGGATATATATGAACAACAACGCGACACTATCAGTGAACCAATCTTCGACACTCGGACAGAGCATCTACCTGACGGGAAAGGCGCAACTGGAAGTGCCGAGCGGACTTACGCTGACGATAGGCAGAGTGGTGACCACATCCGGGCTTGGACAGGTCTTCACAAAGACCGGCAACGGCACACTGAACCTTTCGACAGCCAACGGCGGCATGAGCCGACTGATAATATCCGGCGGAACAGTGAACGGCACGGAAGATGACAGTTCGCTGCACTCCTACCCATCGACAGTGGAATTTGTCAACGGCACCCTCTACGACCCGGAGAACATATACAGCTACAGCAGCAACCGCACCAACATGGTGGTGGCTGAGGGAAACAAAGGTTACTGGTATCTTGAGTCGCGCTGCGACTACTATGGCAAACTGACGGGAGCCGGCACGATGACAGTGTATGCCGCCGGACCGCGCAATTATCTCTACGGCGACTGGTCGGAATTTGAGGGAGAACTTGTGGCATCAAGCTACAAACGAGGATCCTATGACCCGGACTTCACGTGGAGCAACACCTACGGGATGCCGAAGGCGACACTGAACATCAGCAACAGCACCACTTTCAATGCACAGGGCAACAAGATGAGTCTCGGCAACCTGCGAGGTTCAGGCATCTACTACGGTACCAGCACCCTGAGCATCGGCAACGATGACACAGCCATCAGTTATACGGGTTCCTTCAGCGGTAATCCGACACTGACAAAGACCGGCAAGTGCGACCTCAACATGACGAAACTCTGGACGGGTATCAAGAGCATCACCGCCAACGACGGCACAGTATCGCTGAATGCATCGAAGAGTCCCTACAACACACAATATTTTGACTCGCCGCTGACTATAGGGGGTAATTCAAAACTGCGGGGACGCGGCAAGGTGGCCGACATCACCGTGACTGGCAATGGAGTTGTGGAACCGGGTTATTTTGCAGAGACGAGCAACCATCACTACGGCCCGATTTTCTCGACGGGGAATGTTACCTTCAACGAGGGGACGACGCTAAGTCTTTATCTGCGAGTGGCAGGGAAGAGCAACGACTGCTCCTATATGGATGTAACCGGTACGCTGACCATCGACGGTGATGTTGTGGTGACGATGAATCCGGATTATGAGCCGGCGGTCGGCGATGAGTTCCAGCTATGGAAGGCCGGGGCATTTGCCGGAGAACCGACGATAGAGTTGCCGGAGCTTCCTGAGGGACTTGCATGGGATGCAAGCGGACTGACGGATGGCAGCGGCATGCTGAGGGTAGCTTCGGGTACGAATGTGGCTGCTATTGACGCGGATGCCATAGCTGAATGTCGGATCTATTCGCTTAGCGGCGTGCTTGTAAAAAAAATGACCTGCAAGGTCTGCGATGCGATGGAGGCAATCAAGACCCTGGAGAAAGGTGTCTATATCCTGAAATATGCCGACAAGGCCGTCAAGGTGCAGAATTGAGTTTAGAGTTTAGGGGTTAGAGTTTAGTTTATCTGAACTTTGAGTGCGGTCCTTTAACTCGAAAATAAATGGGGGCTGGAAGCGAACGCTTCCGGCCCTTACTCTATTAGTATTGAGGATGCGGCATTAGCCGTATGGCATTTTTCTTGAGAATTTTATTGGAAAATTTTGTTATGTTATTAAATATTGGTAATTTTGCAAAAAGATAAAAATTATGAGAACAACATCAGTTGCCTTAGGGAGCTATTTTGAGAATTTCGTGAAAAATAAAATTTCACAAGGGCGTTACAACAATGCCAGTGAAGTGATTCGTGCCGGATTAAGGCTTCTTGAAGAAAACGAAAATAAACTTGAGTCTCTTCGGTCGGCCATTCAGGAAGGCATTGACAGTGGAATCGCTTACGATTTCGAACCTAAAGAATTTCTTTCCTCACTAAAACAGTCGATAAGGAATGAATAATTTTTTCCTATCTAAAAAATCAATCAAAGATCTTGCTGATATTTGGAAGTATACATACTTCAGATGGTCTGAAAAACAAGCAGACGCATACTTTGAAATGATAATAAATTCATGTCAAAATATAGCTAAATATCCAAAATTATATGGTAAAAATTATGATCATGTAAAAGAAGGCCTAAGAGGTTTCAAATCCAATAAACATATAATTTTTTATGAAATTACATCTGATATAGATATTGAGATAATCAGGATTTTACACGAAAGCATGGACTATCAAAGACATATAAAATAAAGGGATTTAAAGTGACTGAATTAGACAACAATAAATTTGAAACTCAGAATGACGACAAGACTGAAGCTGAAGAAGTAGTCTTGGAAAATATTGCGGAGGAGAATGCGGCGGAAGAGGCGGGGGAATCGCTGATCGACGTGGAACTGGAAGCGGAGGCTGAGGGGGATATACCCTCTGAGCCGGCGACTCCCATCTATAAGGTGCCGGGAGTCAGCGAGAAGAAACATCAACTTTCGGGAATGTTCCGCAACTGGTATCTCGAATATGCCAGCTACGTAATCCTCGAACGCGCTGTGCCGCACATCGAAGATGGCCTGAAACCGGTGCAACGCCGCATCCTGCACACGATGCAGACCCTCGACGACGGCAGATTTAACAAGGTGGCAAACATAGTGGGAAGCACGATGAGCTACCACCCCCATGGCGATGCCTCCATCGGCGATGCCCTCGTGCAACTCGGACAGAAGGAACTGCTGATAGACACCCAGGGAAACTGGGGCAACATACTGACCGGCGACTCCGCCGCCGCACCCCGATATATAGAGGCGCGACTCAGCGAGTTTGCCCTTGAGACCCTTTTCTCGCCCAAGATTACCGAATGGCAACCGAGTTATGACGGACGGAAACAGGAACCGGTGACACTGCCGGTGAAATTCCCGCTGCTCCTCGCCCAGGGAGTGGAGGGTATAGCAGTGGGTCTCAACTCCAAGATACTCCCCCACAACTTCAACGAGATAGCCGATGCCGCCATCAAATATCTGAAGGGGGAACCCTTCCAACTGCTTCCCGACTTCCAGACGGGAGGACTGATGGATGCATCTCGCTACAACGACGGAGCCAGAGGGGGTCAGATCAAGGTTCGCGCCAAGATTGACAAGATAGACAACAAGACACTTGCCATCCGCGAGATACCCTTTGGCAAAACCACCGCCACACTTATCGACACCATACTGAAAGCGATGGAAAAGGGTAAGATCAAGGTGAGGAAGGTGGACGACAACACATCGGCAACCGCCGAGATCATAGTGCACCTGGCACCGGGAGCCTCGAGCGACAAGACAATCGACGCACTTTACGGTTTTACGGACTGCGAGGTATCCATCTCGCCAAACTGCTGCGTGATATGGGACAAAAAACCGAGGTTTTTGTCGGTGAGCGACGTATTGAGATTCACCACCGACCACACACGCGCAATTCTACACAGTGAACTGGAAATCAAACTCAACGAGGCACTCGAAAGCCAGCTTTTTGCAAGTCTTGAGAAGATATTCATAGAGGAGCGGATGTATAAGGACCAGCGGATTGAACGCGCCGCCAACATGGAGACAGCAATAGCACGACTCTCCGAACTCTTTGAACCATTCAAACCATCATTCTTCCGGGAGATTACCAACGACGACTATATGAAGCTCTGGGAAATCAAAATGGGACGCATTTTGAAATTCAATTCAGAGAAAGCAGACGAGAAGATAGCCCAGCTTGAAGAGCGGATTGCAGAACTGAGAGAGAATCTTGAGAATATAGTGGACTACACAATCAACTGGTTTGCCCATCTGAAGGAGAAATATGGAGCGGCATTCCCACGCCGGACCGTGGTACGCAACTTCGACTCCATCATAGCAACGAAGGTGGCGGAGGCCAACAAACGGCTTTACTACGACAAGGAGGGTGGATTTATCGGCACCGGACTGAAGGATGCAGAGTTCAAGTTCACCTGCTCCGACATTGACGACGTATTGGTGGTTTATCGCGACGGAACCTACAAGATTACGAAAGTGCAGGAGAAACTCTATGTCGGGAAAAAGGTGATACATGTCGGACTATTCAAGAAAAACGACAAACGCACCATATATAATGTGATCTACCGCAACGGCAAAGCCGGGGTATATTACAAGAAACGGTTCTTTATCACGGGTCTTACCCGCGACAAGGAATACAACATGACCAAGGGGGAAGCCGGTAGCCGCATAGAATGGATGACGGTGAATCCCAACGGAGAGGCAGAGACGGTGAAAGTGCTTCTGAAAGATGAACCGGGGCCTGACGGACGCAGACCGCGCAACCGCGAGGTGATTGTGGATTTCGCCCAGTTGGACATTAAGGGTAAAGACTCATTGGGCAACTTGGTTACCAAATTCGCCGTGCAGTCTGTTACACTCGACCGCAAGGGAACCTCCACGCTCGGAGGACGGGATGTATGGTTTGACCATGACGTATTCCGGCTCAACTACGACGGCAGAGGAGAGAAATTAGGCACATTCTTGGGAGAGGACCTTGTGTTGGTAATCACCAAGGACGGGGAATTCTACACCACCAATTTCTCGGACGAGAACCACTACGATGACAATATCCTGCGGATCGAGAAATTCACAAAGAGGAAAGTGTGGACACTCGCGCTCTTTGATGCCGAACAGGGTTATCCCTATCTGAAACGGTTTGAGTTTGAACCGTCGAAAAACCGCCAGCGATTTGTGGGTAATGGACCGGAGTCGAAGATATTGCTGCTGACTGACACCCCCTACCCCCGGCTATTAGTGAAATTCGGCGGCAACGACGCGGTGAGACCGGAGTTGGAGATTGATGCTGAGGAGTTTATCGCGGTTAAGGGATTCAAGGCGAAGGGTAAGAGAATCACGACCTATACGCTTGGTGAGATTGAGGAGCTGGAGCCGCTGCGGCAGCCGGAACCGGAGACGCCGGCAGAGATTTCCGAAATCCCTGAGGAATCAGAGAACTCCGAAACCTCTGAAACCTCTGAGAACCAAAGTCAAAATCCCCAGACGATAGAAGGGTCGCTTTTCGACTTTTAAACTTGACAACAGGCATCGGCTAAAGCCGATGCTTCCATGCTAAGACACGGTGGCATTGCCGGCAGCAGCTTAGTATGGAACATGCGGCTTCAGCCGCATGACCACAACTATAA
>CAYMBR010000004.1:12238-21911 GCA_964388725.1 uncultured Sangeribacter sp.
AAGCCGATGCTTCCATGCTAAGACAATTAAAGCGATATGAACAGACACAAAAAATCCAAAATAGCGATGCTGCTCACTTTACTACTTGCTTTTTGCCTGCCTTCGTGTGTGGAAGACAAGATGCAGGTGAATGACCCGGTGGGTAACTTCGAGTCGCTTTGGAAGACAATAGACAATCACTATTGCTTTTTCAAGGAGAAGGGAATAGACTGGGATTCTATCTATCAGGTGTATAGGCCCTTGGTGACTGACGAAACCGATTATATCGAACTCTACAGCATCTGCGCGGCGATGCTCAACGAGTTGGAGGACGGCCATGTCAACCTGTCGTCGGCATTCAGCACGTCCTACTACCGGAAATGGTGGAGCGACTACCCTCAGGATTTCCGTCTGCGAACGATACAGGAAAATTATCTGAAATTCAATTATCTGCAGACCTGCGGCATATCATATAAGATGTTGACCGAGCCGGACACTATAGGCTATATGTATTACCCTTCATTTTCTTACGACATCGGTAATCTGAACCTTGACTATATACTCGCGATACTCTACAAGAGCAAAGGACTGATCATCGACATCAGGGACAACGGCGGTGGTAATCTGACAAATATCAAGACGTTGGTGAGCCGGTTGATAGACCATGAGGTGTCGGGAGGTTACTTGCGCCACAAGACAGGTCCGGGGCATGATGATTTCTCAGAGCCATACGAGATCAGGTATGAGCCATGCGACACCAACATCAGGATTTCATATCTTGGAAAACCGATAGCGGTGTTGACCAACCGTAGTTGTTTCAGTGCGGCGAATGATTTTGTGTCGGTTATGAAGAGTTTGCCGAATGTCAGTATTGTGGGTGCTCGGACAGGCGGGGGCGGTGGCTTGCCGTTCAGTTCGGAGATGCCGATCGGTTGGGCGGTACGTTTTTCGGCGTGTCCTATAACGTCACCTGACGGGCAGACGACGGAGTTCGGGATAGATCCGAGTCCGGGATGCGAGGTGCATGCTCCGGATTCACTCCTGATAGAGGGGGTTGACCCGATTCTCGACTTCGCAATCGAAAGAATACAAAAATTATATGAAAATTAAAGATTTATTTGGGACAGTCCCTACCCTGAAGGATGCAAGTCAATTCTCAATTCTCAATTATTCTCAATTCCCAATTATTCTTATTTGCGTATTTGGGGAATTTTTTGTAATTTTGTAGGGTTAAAATGCGGAGAAATGCAGTTTTGGGAAAATTGCGTTTTTAAAACATTGATATTTAAATGATTAAAATCTGAATTTTTGACATTTTCAAATGTATAGAGACACGACATGCGGCGAGTTGAGAATCGCCGACGCCGGCAAACATGTTGAGATTGCCGGATGGGTTCATAAAACCCGCAAGATGGGGGGCATGACCTTTGTGGATGTCCGCGACAGATACGGCATCACACAGGTGGTGTTTGACTCCGACAACCCCGAGCTCTTTGAGGCAGCCAACAAACTGGGTCGCGAATACGTAGTAAGGATCGGCGGCAAGGTGGCAGAACGTGCTTCGAAAAACGCCAACATACCGACCGGCGACATTGAGATCATCGCCGACAGCGTGAAAATCCTCAACAAGAGCAAGACACCACCCTTCACCATCGAAGACAACAGCGACGGAGGCGATGACCTCCGCATGAAATACCGCTATCTCGACCTTCGCCGTCCTTGCGTGAAGAAAAACCTTGAGCTTCGCCACCGCATGGCATTCGAGATACGCAGATATCTCGACTCAAAGGGATTCCTTGAGATAGAGACCCCGATATTGGTGAAATCCACCCCGGAAGGAGCCCGCGACTTCGTGGTGCCCTCGCGCATGAATCCCGGAGAATTTTATGCTCTTCCGCAGAGCCCTCAGTTGTTTAAACAGCTGCTGATGGTGTCGGGCTACGACCGCTACTTCCAGATAGCAAAATGTTTCCGCGACGAAGACCTCCGCGCCGACCGCCAACCGGAATTCACTCAGATCGACTGCGAAATGAGTTTTGTGGAGCAGGAAGACGTGATCCAGATGTTTGAGGGACTCGTGAAACACATCTTCAAATATGTTAAGGGAATCGACTTCAACGAGCCATTCCCCCGCATGACATGGAACGACGCGATGCGCCTCTACGGCAGCGACAAACCCGATCTGCGCTTCGGCATGCAGTTTGTGGAATTTACCGACCTTGCCAAGGGACACGGTTTTGCAGTGACGGAAGACGCAGAACTGACAGTGGGCATTCTTGCCAAGAGATGCGCCGGCTATTCACGCAAGCAGCTCGACGAACTGACAGAATTTGTGAAACGTCCGCAGGTAGGGGCCAAGGGCCTAATGTGGGTTAAGTTTGAAGAAAACGGTATCAAGAGCAGCATCGGCAAATTCTACAGCGAAGAGGAACTGAAACAATGGGGCGAACGCGCCGGAGCGGAGGCAGACGACCTGCTTCTAATCATGGCCGGCGATGAGATGAGGACCCGCAAACAGCTTTGCGAACTTCGCCTTGAGATGGGCAACCGCCTCGGACTCCGCGACAAGAACACGTTTGCATGTCTCTGGGTGGTTGACTTCCCCCTCTTCGAGTGGGATGAGGAGACCCAGAGATATTACGCGATGCACCACCCCTTCACCTCGCCGAATCCGGAAGACATCCCGATGCTCCGCACCGACACAGGCAAGGTACGCGCAACGGCCTACGACATTGTAGTCAACGGCACAGAACTTGGTGGCGGATCAATCCGTATCCACGACTCTGAGTTGCAAAACGAGATGTTTGAACTGTTAGGGTTCACCCCGGAAAGGGCACAGGAGCAGTTTGGTTTCCTGATGAGTGCCTTCCAGTATGGCGCACCCCCTCACGGTGGTCTGGCATTGGGATTTGACCGTTTTGTGTCGATACTTGCCGGACTTGACAGCATCCGCGATACCATTGCCTTCCCGAAGAACAATTCAGGACGCGATGTGATGAACGAGTCGCCGTCGCCAATCGACCAGACACAGCTCGACGAACTGCATTTAGAATTGAAAATTGAGAATTGAGAATCAATTGAGAATTGTGAAAGTAAAAGATATAGCGGAAGCTATTGAGGAATTTGCCCCGTTGAGGCTGAAGGAAAGCTGGGACAACCCCGGGCTCCAGGTAGGAGACCCGGAGATGGGAGTGACGGCTGTGCTCCTCTGCCTTGACGTGACGGAGGACATCCTGAAGGAGGCCATCAAGCGCGACTGCAACATGATAGTGAGCCATCATCCGCTGATATTCGGCGGTCTGAAGCGGCTCACGGGTGCAACACCAGTAGAGAGGATTGCAGCCGAGGCACTGCGGAAGAACATAGCGATATATTCTGCCCACACCAACCTTGACTCCACCTACGAGGGGGTCAGTTATGAGATGGCGCATACACTCGGGATGACCGACTGCCGGCCGCTCGAGCCGAACCAGAACGGCAACGAAACCCAGGGATTGGGAATAGTCGGCAACATAAAACCGACCCCTAAACTTGAGTTTCTGAGAAAAGTGAAAGAGGCGTTTGAGGTGAGAGGCCTCCGCTATTCTTCGCAGACACCAGGAATTGTGGTGAGGAAAGTGGCTCTGTGCGGCGGTTCCGGGGGGAGTCTGCTGAAGGAGGCTTTGGCATCCGGGGCAGATGTCTATCTCTGCGGTGACCTGAAATATCACGACTACACAACGTATGGGAGTGATATACTTTTGGCGGATATCGGTCACTTTGAGAGTGAGCTTTGTAGCCGGAAAATTCTTTTCCGGGCCATCAAGGAGAAGAATCCGGAGTGTCTGATTTACTTCTCAGAATGCGAGAAGAATCCAATACGCATCCTGACAGAGGCGAATTGAGAATCAATTCGAGAATTGAGAATGAATTAAGAATTAAATACCATATAATGGCAACAGAAAAGAAAAACGACAAGGAAAGGTCGGTAGAGGAGCGACTGACAGCCCTCTACAAACTCCAGACATGTCTTTCGGAGATTGACCGCATCAAGAGTGTGCGCGGCGAACTGCCCCTTGAGGTGAAAGACCTTGAGGACGACATCATCCGCCTGAAGACAAGAATCCAGAACTACCAGGACGACATCAACAAGCAGAACGACCTGATCACCAACAAGGAAGGCGATATCGAGGCAAGAAAGCTGAAAATCGCCCGCTACGACGAACAGATCGACAATGTGCGCAACAACCGCGAATATGCTTTCCTGGAGAAAGAGAAGGAATTCGAGAGCCTTGAGATAGAGCTGGCAGAGAAAAACATCCGCGACGCCCAGGCAAAGATTGCCGACAAGAAGGTTGAAATCGAGAGAACCAAGGATGAACTCATCGACCGCGAGCACAACCTCGGCGACAAGAAAGAGGAACTGACGAGCATCATCTCCGAGACCAAACAGGAGGAGGAGAAACTTCTCATTCAGGCAAAAGAACTGGAGACGAAGATTGACGACTACACGCTGAATGCCTTCAAGAGAATCCGCAAGAACGCGAGAAATGGTCTTGGCATCGTGAGCGTGCAGCGCAGCGCGTGTGGCGGCTGCTTCAACCGCATTCCGCCGCAGCGTCAGCTTGAGATCAAAATGCACAAGAAGGTGATCGTGTGTGAGTATTGCGGCCGCATCCTCATCGATGGAGTCCTTGCCGGCATCGAGGAGACTCCGACAGAACAACCGACAACGAAACGCCGTGCACGCCGCGCAGCGAAAGCGAAAGCGAAAGAATGAGAAACCTCATCATAAGAATAGTACTGGCCATGTTCGCCATTATGGCGACATGGCCTGCTGTACATTCGGAGCAACACTTTGAGTTCACATGGGGGCACAAGGCACTTCGCTGCACCTACCTCTCCCCTCTCACCTACACCGGACCTGGCTATGGCGTGGGCTATGAATGGCGCCACAAAGCATGGAACGACGGCAAGGTCGGAATGCAGGCACGTGCCGACATAGACTACGGCTATCTCTTGAGTCCCGCGAAAAACTCAAGGATGTATGACCTGACGCTCGACTTGCAGTGGGGAGTGGAGCGATATTGGCAACCGACAGATGGACTGACAATATCGGGAGGAGGAACCATAGGAATAGATGGAGGAGCTATATACCTTTCGAGAAACGGCAACAACCCGGTGCAGGCGTTGATGTGGGCAGGGCTGAGTCTGACACTTCGGGGGGAATATGACAAAATAAGACTTTTGGGGAAGAAACTGACACTCTCGGAGAGCGTTGAGGTGCCTACACTTGGCGCATTTTTCTGTCCGCAGTATGGGGAAACCTACTATGAGATATACGTGGGAAACCACAGCGGGTTGGCCCACTTTGGATGGTGGGGCAACCGTCCGCAGGTGCGCAGCCGGACACTTGCCGACTGGCAACTGGGGAAGTATGCACTTTCACTCGGATTTGAATACCGCTATCAGGGGCTGGAGTGCAACGACATCACAACGAGGATTGCCACCTGCTCGGGAATCATCGGCGTTAGATTTTAGCGGCGGCTAAAGCGCGCCGCCTCCATACCAAGGCGGCTAAAGCACGCCGCCTCCATACGAAGTTTAGCATGGAACATGCGGATTTATCCGCATGAAAGTAGTTTCAGGGCTTCGAGACAGAGGCGGGAGTTGTGGTAGGGGCATTTCCAGAAACCGGCTTTGTCGTCCTTAAAGCGGTAGATGTCATCTTTATAGCGGATTACATCTGCCTGAGTGGAGAGTTCTGCGATTTCTGCCGAGCGACGCCAAAACCATTCCCCAAACTCATCATCTATAAGTGCCAACTTGACAAACTCCCAAGTTTTCAAAGCCTTATCGTAAGCTGACTCATCGCCGTGGAATTTCCAAAGATAGAGGAGTCCTACGATGGTCTCCGCCTGAACCCACCAATGGCGGTCGGTGTCGAGATGTCCATTACCGTGCATCTCATAAATCATGGAGCCATCGGGCTGGAGACCCTCAAGAGAAGCCACAGCGAGTTTGCGGGTGGCTTCTTTTGTGGCTTTGAGCAATTCCTCATCGCCAATCACCTGCGCAGCCTCGAGCATAAGCCATGAAGCCTCGATGTCGTGGCCATAGGAGATGCCATTTTCCACGCGCTTCATGTTGCGGTCGAAGAAAAGACCCATATGGTTGTTGGACTTATCGATGACAACATCATTAAAAAGTCGAAGGAGTGAGGAAGTGGCCTCGTCGGTTTCGGGGGTACGCCAAACGCGTAGCAAATTGGTGTAGCCCTCCAGAATATGCAGGAGCGTATTCATGGATTTCTCCGAGTTAAGGTCTTTGTCGCTCAAGCGCATATCCTCGATGGGATGCCAGTCGCGTGTGGCTGCTTCGAAATAACCGAGACCATCGTGGTCGCGGCTATATTTCTCTATGACAGAGAAGAGAGCCTTAGCCTCCGCGATGGCCTCCTCTTCGCCGGTGAGCATATAATACTCCGAGAGGGCATAGATGGCGAAAGCGATGGCATAAAACTGTTTTTTTGTGTCAAGGGGTGTGCCGTCGGCATTTATCGACCAGTAGCAACCTCCAAATTCGCGGTCGATGAAATGGTCGCAGAAATAGCGGAACTGACGGCGGGCAAAATCGGAATATTGAGGGTCGGTGAGGGCGCGGGCAGTGGCAGAAAATGTCCAGAGGATGCGGGCGTTGAGGATGCAGCCTCGCGGGGCATCCCTATGCAGCAATTCCTGCCAGTCGCGGCGCCCATAGTAGCCACCCTTCGGGTCTTCCATATTGATCCAGTATGGGAGGATGTTGGCACTAAGGGTAGTCAGCAGTTCAGATTTGAATTCTTCTTTTGTCATAATAATATTTTTAAGGCGGCTAAAGCCGCCTTTTCCATACTAAGATGGGGTAATTTATTTTTTGAGGGGGAATTTGTAGGCGAGGAGAGCGATGAGGAGAGCGATGAAGGCCGGGAAGAGGGTGAATAGCGACCATGCCATCAGGAGGACACTGTCGCTGATGGAAGCCGGGTCGATGATGCTGTTGCCAAACTCGTCATTGACCATCTGCGCACCGGCAAGACCGAGCAGCATGGCAATCAGCGAACCAGAAACGGCGGTACCCAACTTCTGAGCCATCGTACCGGATGAGAATATAAGTCCGGTGGAAGAGGAACCAAATTTGTCGGTGGCATAGTCAGCAACGTCGGCATACATGGACCATAGCAGCGGCGAATAGATGCCAATACCCATGGAGGTGATGACAGCCACAATAATCATAAGCCAGAGATACGCCGGATTCATCGGTATGAAGAAGAATATCACCGAAGTCACTGCGCAAACGATAGCAGCCCAGAAGAACGCCATACGTTTGGAGCCAACCCAGCGGGTGAATACCGGCGAAAGACCGCCGAAAACCATACATGTTATCTCGCCAAACGACATGAAGACGGTATAGTTGATGATGAAACTGCCGAGAGTCACCTCGCCATCGAGGCAATAGTCGAACATATAACCGACCACGGCATAGCGGAAACCATTGAAGAAGTTTGTCAGTATACCGATAGTGGTCAGGAATATCCAGGGTTTGTTTTTGAAAAGATTTCCAAACTGCGAGAAACTGAACGACTCGGCACGCTTGGGCTGCAGGCGTTCCTTGGTCATGAGGGCGCAGGCGAGGGTCATAACGGCGGCAAGAGCACCGAAGAAGACACCAATCATGGCATACTGATGCTGCACGCTACCGCCAACAGCCTCCTGCACGTAAGGGAACGACAGAAGGGTGATGAAGCCCATGGCGTAGGCACCCACCATACGGTAGGATGAGAATTGATTCTTCTCATCATCATTGTCGGTCATCACTCCGAGAAGCGAACCGTAAGGGACGTTGACCGCGGTATAGACCACCATCATGAGCAGATAGAGGGTATAGGCGTAGATTCGCTTACCTATGGGACCGAAATCGGGAGTGAAGAGAAGTAGTGCGAAGATAAGACCGAAAGGAATAGCACCGAAGAGCAACCAGGGGCGGAAAGTGCCGAAGCGGCTACGTGTTCGGTCGGCAAGACTGCCCATGAGGGGGTCGGTGACCACGTCGAAGAGGCGAGCCACTAGCATCAGCAGGGCAGCATCGGCAAATGAAAGGCCAAAGACATTGGTAAAGAAGAGAGGAAAGGCTATCGACATGATTTTCCAGATGATACCGCCGGCGGCGGCATCACCGAGGGCATAGCCGATTTTTTCGGTCACGGAAACCTTGGAAGAGATTTTATTTTGCACGGCTTAAGAATTCTAAGTTTTTGTCGATTAGTTTATTGATGGTCTTGACGGATTCGGAAGTGGAGAGACCATCCTGCGGAGTGTTCATGCAATAATCCACAAGGCGGTCGATGGTGGAGGTTGCCACGTGCATACGGGTGTCGGAAGATGCGTAATAGATGAAAACCTTACCATCTTCGTCGGCAATCCAGCCGTTGGCGAAAAGGACGTTCATCACATCGCCGATATACTCCTCCCCTACCGGGGCCATGAAATAGCCGCCGGGAGATGCAATCTTCTCCCAGGGTTTTTCGAGGGATGTCATATAGAGATACAGCACATAGCGGAGTCCTGAGGCACAGGCGCGGACACCATGGGCGAGATGCAACCACCCTTTCGGGGTCTTGATCGGATGCGGGCCTTCTCCATTTTTCACCTCCTTGATGGTGTGATAATAGCGTGGGTCAACGATGATTTCCTCAGAGACAACAGCATTGGTGATGTCGTCCACGAGAGTCCAGCCGATTCCGCCACCGCTGCCGGTGTCGATGAAGCCATCCTGCGGACGGGTGTAGAGGGCATATTTGCCATTGACAAATTCCGGGTGGAGAACCACGTTGCGCTGCTGCGACTTGCTTTTGAGGTCGGGAAGCCGCTGCCAGTTGACGAGATCCTTGGTGCGGGCGATGGCGGCAGTGGCAGTGGCAGCGGAGAGGTCACCTGGGCGGCTGTCGTCGTGACGCTCGGCACAGAAAATGCCGTAGATCCAGCCATCCTCATGGCGTGTTAGGCGCATATCGTAGATGTTTGTGGCAGGGTCGTCTGTGTCGGGCATTGTGATTGGTCTGTCCCAGAAGCGGAAATTGTCGATGCCGTTGGGACTTTCAGCCACAGCGAAGAAAGACTTGCGGTCGGAACCTTCGACTCGCACCACGATGACATATTTGTCGCCCCATTTGATGGCACCGGAGTTAAGAGTGGCGTTGCAGCCTATCCGCTCCATGAAATAGGGATTTGTGGCTGGGTTGAAGTCATAACGCCAAGTGAGGGGGAGCATTTCGGCGGTGATGACGGGATGGGCATATCTCTCGAAGATGCCGTTGCCTTCTATGGGATGGTTTGGGCGGGAGATGAGTTGCTCGTAGCGGTCCTCGACCAGTTTTTTTCTTTTTTCGAAATTATTCATATACTGTGATGATTTAATTTGCTATGGTAATGCGGCTAAAGCTGCACCAGCGATGCGGCGGCTAAAGCTGCACCAGCGATGCGGCGGCTAAAGCACGCACCAGCGATGCGGCGGCTAAAGCACGCCGCCTCCATACGAAGCTTGGTATGGAACATGCGGCTTTAGCCGCATGACTATTTGACGAAGAGGGGTTTGCCGGAGTCGTGAAATTTGCGGAAGTCATCGGCAGCCGGATGGCCGGGATAGGGAGCATAGAAATGTCCGGGCTTCACATCAT